>CAJWFU010000077.1:0-7829 GCA_913031315.1 uncultured Phycisphaerae bacterium
CCTCCGCCGACTCGAAGACTCCACCGATCGCATCGATGTCCCGATGCACGGCGCACTCTGGAATCAATTCCTCGCGGTACCCCGTCAGCATGTTGACCACCCCGCCCGGCACGTCACTGGTGGCCAGAATTTCGGCCAGGGTCATCGCCGGAAGAGGATTCCGGCCACTCGCGAGGGCCACCACGACATTACCGCCGGCCAGCATCGGCGCAATCACCGAGACGAGACCGAGGAGGGTCGGAAACTCCGGCGACAGGGCGACGCAGACTCCCGTGGGCTCGGGCATCGTGAAGTCGTGATACGGCCCGCTCACCGGATTCTGACAGCCCACCACCTGGGGATACTTGTCGCACCAGCCGGCAAAGCTCACCAGACGATCGGTCGATCGTGCCACCTCGGCCCGCGCTTGAGCCGCGGTGGATCTTCGCCCGGTTCGCAGGTCCGGCACCGCGCGAATCGCGTCCGCAAGTTCGGTCGCCCGGCTTTCCGCCATCTCCGCGATGCGATAGAGGATCTGTCCTCGGTTGTACGCATCTCGAGCCCACCAGCCGGGGAGCGCCTTCCGAGCGGATTCAACCGCGTTTCGAAGATCCTTCCGACTGGCCCGACAGCAGTGCGCGACGACCCGGTCCTGAGCATCCTGAACCACCATCGTCCGGCCACTCTCGGTGCGGGGAAAACCACCGCCGATGTAGAGCTTCCAGGTCTTGAGTACTTCAACTCGGGGCAAGGGTGATCTCCATGTGAGGGTTCGAGGCAATGTTATCCTCCAACCGATCCCCATCCAAGGTACCCGGAGATACCGATGCCCACGCCACTCCCCGCCATCATGCTCGCCGCCTCTTCCGCCATGATCGTGATCGGTGTCGTCGCCGCCGCCGTCGTACTCGCCGGGATCCTGGTGATCTCGGTCTACAACCGGATCGTCCGGCTGCGGGTGACCTGCAAGGAATCGTGGTCGGACATCGACACCGAGCTCCAGCGCAGGCACGATCTGATCCCGAACCTGATCTCCACCGTGAAGGGCTACGCCACGCACGAGAAGGAACTCATGGAGAAGGTGACCGAACTCCGGAATCAGGCGATGCAGGCTCGAAACGAAGATCCGGAGAAGCGGGCGGGCGTGGAGAACATGCTCGAGGGATCGGTCGGAAAGCTCATGGCCACCGCCGAGGCGTACCCCGATCTCAAGGCCAACCAGAACTTCCTCGAGCTCCAGAAGGAACTGAGCGAGACCGAGACCCGGATCGCTCGAGCCCGTCGCTTCTACAACGCGAACGTCCGCGACTTCCGAACCTCGATCGTGACCTTTCCCAACAGCCTGATCGCCGGTGGCTTCGGCCTCGGATCGGAGGAATTCTCCTTCTTCGAAGCCTCCGCCGCCGATCGGGAAGCAGTCTCCGTGGATGCCTCGAATTTCGGCTGAACCCACCTGACACCAACGCCGAAATTTCTCGACCATGAGTTCAGCCAACGATCCCTCGCAAGCAGATGTGACCTTCACCACCGGCATCGCCGTCACCGGGGTGCTCGCAGGCATCGCCTGTGGTGCCATCGCTGGAGGCATCGAGGGGGTCGATCACTTCGGTGAGAAGACCGGAATCGTGCTGGCCGCGATCGGTGCGGTGGTGGGTGGCTTCACCGGTTTGAGAGTCGCTCGTGCCCGGGTCGCGTCGGGCAACGCGCTCAAGGCCTGGTGTCGCGATCATGGTTGGATCTGGCTTGGTTCCAGGACGCCCTACGGTCGAGGCATCGCCAGATTCAAGCCCACCGTGAAGCGATCGAAGATCTTCTGGCACCGGGCCAGGTGGGAGGACGTCCTGGTCCGGGATGGCGACGACATCGCAGGAATCTTCGGCGTCCGACGAATCGATCACGACGATTCCCCCACTCGGTACGCGGCGTTCATCATCGTCCACTACCCGGGAACCTGTCCCGACACCACGATCGAACCACCGAACATCACGAGTCGGATTCCGAAGCTCGACGGTCGGAAGCGAGTCGAATTCGAATCCGCAAGCTTCAACCAGCACTGGAGCGTCAACAGCAAGGATCCCAAGCAGGCCTACGATCGTCTCGACCAGGCCACCATCGAGTTCCTTGAAAAGCACGAGATCAAACCGGCGATCGAATTCATCGATGAACTGATGATCATTCGCTTCGACGTGAACCGCGCACCCCGGGACGATCATCGCGAGCGTCTGCTTCAGTGGGTGGAGGAATTCTCCCGCGTGGTTCCCGACGACCTGATGTCCCCGGTAGCGCTTCTCGACCGCTGACCAGCGGGAAAGCGATCCCCCTCGAAAATCAGAGCTTGAGATAGCCACGAAGGCCGTGCAGTCCACCTTCACGACCGAAACCGCTCTCCTTCACGCCCCCGAACGGGCTGGTGGCATCGAAGCGGTTGTAGGTGTTGAGCCACACCACGCCGGCTTGAAGTCGACTGGCGATCTCGAAGATCTTGCTGCCCTTGTCCGTCCAGACGCCGGCTGCGAGACCGAAGCGAGTGTCGTTGGCCCGGCGGATCGCTTCCTCCGGCGTTCGAAAGCTCATGACCGCCAGTACCGGTCCGAAGATCTCCTCCCGGGCGACGACGTGATTCGGCTGCACGCCGGTCAGGAACGTCGGTCGGCACCAGTGTCCCTTCGAGGGCAGATCACACGCATTGGGTTCGTGGCGGATCGCACCTTCGGCCACGCCTTGATCGAGATATCCGTCGATGGTCTTCAACTGGTCCGCGGAGTTGATGGCCCCCACATCGGTGTTCTTGTCGAGCGGGTCACCCACTCGAAGCGTGGCGAGTCGGCGATCGAGTTTGGCGATCACCTCCTCCATCACCGGTTCTTCGACGAAGAGCCGGCTGCCGGCGCAGCAGACATGACCCTGATTGAACCAGATGCCCTGCACGATGCCTTCGATGGCCTGATCGATCGATGCGTCGGCGAAGACGATGTTCGGGCTCTTTCCCCCGAGTTCGAGGGTGAGCCGCTTCCCGGTTCCGGCCGCGGAGGCCGCGATCGCCTTTCCGACGTCGGTCGATCCGGTGAAGGCGACCTTGTCGACATCTGGGTGTTCGACCAGGAGTCTTCCGGTGTCACCAGCCCCGGTGATGATGTTCACCACGCCGGGCGGGAGTTCACACTCCTCGCAGATCTCCGCGAATCGGAGCGCGGTGAGCGAGGTCGTTTCCGCAGGTTTGAGCACCACGGTGTTGCCGCAGGCGAGGGCCGGGGCGATCTTCCAGGCCAGCATCAGCAGCGGGAAGTTCCAGGGGATCACCTGGCCACAGACCCCGATCGGCTTGGGGTCGGTCGAACCGGGGAAGGCATAGCGAAGCTTGTCGCACCAACCCGCGTGATGGAAGAAGTGCTGAGCCACCAACGGAAGATCGACGTCCCGGCTCTCCCGGATCGGTTTGCCGCCATCCATGGTCTCGAGGATCGCGAGCTCCCGGGCCCGCTCCTGGATGCGACGAGCGATCCGAAACAGATACTTCGATCGTTCCACCGGGCTGGTCCGCGACCACTTCTTGAATGCTCGCCTCGCCGCGGCGACCGCGGCATCGACGTCCGCCGCCGTGGCGGTGTCGCAACGGCTCAGGACCTCTTCGGTCGCGGGATTGACGGTATCGAAGGGCCGACGGCCTCGGCTCGACACCCACTTTCCGTCGATGAACAGGCGATGGCGATCAGCGATCACCACCGGCGTGGTCTCCGGGGCGGGGGCGTCGATCCAGTCGATGGTGGAAGGCGTGTTCATGCGTGGCTCCAGCGGTTGCCTGATCCTACTGGATCGCGGCTTCCGGGCTCGTTTTCAGATTCACCTCCCGCTCCACCCTCGCTACCCTGCTCTCCATGCGAATCCTCTCGATCGACATCGGCGGCACCAACATCAAGACCCTCCTCCAGAGCGAAGCTCCGGATGACAAGCGGAAGGAGCCGAGCGGACCCGACTTCACCCCCGAAGACATGGTCCGTGCCGTGACCGAAATGCGATCGCCGGATGAATACGACGTGATCACCATCGGGCTCCCCTCACCCATCCGAGCGGGACGGGTGCTCACGGCTCCGGTGAATCTCGGCTCCGGATGGGTCGACTTCGACTTCGCGACCGCCTTCGACGGGAAGCCGGTTCGAGTTCTGAACGACGCCGCGATGCAGGCTCTGGGGAGCTACGGCGACGGCGGAAAGATGCTGTTCCTCGGACTGGGGACCGGTCTCGGCACCTGTCTGATCGCGCATCACGTGGTGATGCCGATGGAACTGGGCCATATGCCGTACAAGCACGGCCTGACCTACGAGCAACTCGTCGGCGAGGCGAGCCGCGAGGATCGAGGCACCAAGTCCTGGCGAAAGGACGTCTGGGAGATCGTCGACATCATGCATCGCGGCATGCTCCCGGACGAGATCGTCCTGGGCGGCGGGAATGCCAAGCGCATGACCAAGCATCCCGAAGACATCCCCGCCTTCGTGAAGATCGGCGAGAACACCAACGCCTTCCTCGGCGGCTTCAAGGTCTGGCAGGACGACCGCTACGACCAGACGGTGCCGGTGCTCGGAGGCTGAGGCCCTGACGATTCGGAATCCGTCCGGAGTTTTCGATAAGGTCCGGGTCGGCCGGACGCGGTTCTGATCCTGCAAGGATCGAGTTTGCGCAGCCGGACCCAGGAATCCCCCGAAGATCGGAGCAAGAATCATGAGCGGCAAGGCATGGACCAGTGATCTCTCCACCCGCGACCTCTGGCTGCTGGAGGACCGTGGGTACGAACCCCTCGGACTCGTGGTCGGGAACACCGTCTTCGCCCTCGGCGTGGGCAGCGGCATCGCCGCCGGGCTCAAGGGCATGGCCCGAGGCGAGGTCCAGGAATACACGAAGCTTCTCTATGAAGCTCGGGAACTCGCGATCAGCCGCATGCAGGAAGAAGCGACCCAGCTCAACGCCGACGGCGTGATCGCGGTCCGCATCGAGATCGAGAACATGCACGGCGGCGCCTGGCTGCACATCATGGCGATCGGCACCGCGGTCAAGCGGAAGGACGGCCATGACGGCACGCCGTCCGGCAAGGGCACCGTCCTCATCTGATTCATGGAAGATCCGACGCCATCATCGGGCTCCCAGGACGAGCCGCTCAAGGACTGGTCGTACAACCCGGCGTATCAGCAGTCGCCGGTCGATCACTTCTCGGCGGAGCGACTTCCCGCCTGTTCCCGGAAACGGGCCATGCTTCTGGCCCTCTTCCTGGGCATGTGGGGCATCCAGCGCTTCTACCTGCGAAGACCCACCCTCGGCTGGGTGTCACTGGTGCTGTGCAAGGCCGGGATCGGTCTCGGACTCATCGCCTGGTTCCTGATGGGCGACTTCGTCCTCGGACTCTCGTTCACGGTGGCGGGAGCGCTGATCGCGGAGACCATCGGCATCGCCGATGCGATCGCCCTGCAATCCGGGCGAATGTCGGTCGACGGCGTCGGCAAACCGCTCGCGCCGTGAACTGGTGCTCACATCTTGAACGGCAGCGACGGGAGGCTGTCGTGCGGGCGGATGATTCGACGCCCGCTTCCGAACATGGAGACGTTCTCGACCGGTGATTCGCCGTCCGTGCCGGTCGGTGTCGATCCCGACGAAGTCACCGGCGAAGTCACCGAAGAGGAACCACCCCCGACGTTCGCGGGCACCAGGAACTTCCGAATGCCGGTGAAGATCAACAGAAGTCCGAAGGCGATCAGTCCGATCCCGACCAGCGCGTGACTCCAACCAGTGGTGAGAGACGAGACTCCCGCGACGATCGAAACCACTCCGATGAGGATCAACTTGATGGTGAGCAGCATGTTCACGCTCCCGCGGGTGATTCGAAGGACGATCTTGAAAGAACGGACTCGGGGAGACTCTAACCCGGGGTCACCCTCGTGTCTGCCTCGAAAAACCCCCTCCGTGGCGTTTCCCGGGGGGGCGGACGAGGTCAGACCCGATGCGGAGAGGCATCATTCTCGTGCCTGAGCGGTGAACCTGCCCGGATCCGGCCGGTACGATTGAGTGCCCGTCTTCTCGTCTTCCGCTGGATGTCCCGGGATCCCCGTCATGATCAATCGTCTCCACACCGTCGCCGCCGTCCTGGCCGGAATCACGACCTCGATCGGGTCCGCGAGCTCGCCTCCGGTCACCATCGAGGGACTCTTCACCGACTGGAGTGATCGCCCCGTCGTCCAGACCGACCCGACGGGTGACGGCGAGCTCGACCTGACCACGGTGAGGATCACCGACGAACCCGACTGGCTCCAGTTCCTGCTCGAGAGCCCGGTCGACTTCGATCTCTCCGAGAACAACGAACTCGTCATCCTGATCGACACCGACGACGACGCATCGACCGGTCTTCAGGCCGAAGGCATCGGGGCCGAGGTTCGCTTCGTCTTCGGAGATCGCGAAGGTCGTTTCTACGCCGGCCCCACCTCGAACCCGCAGTCCGGAACCCAGATCTGGCACGGCGACCTCTCGTTGCAGAGCGCGCCGACCGTCACCTCGAGTCGCTTCGAGGTCGCACTCTCCAGAAAAGCGACGGTCGGTGGTACTCCGGTCTTCACCGGCGACACGATCACCATGGTGCTGGTCGACGGTGGCGGTGAACGCGTGCCCGACGCCGGTTCGATCCGACACGTCTTCGATCTGACGCCCCCTTCCGACGACCGGAACGTCTCCCTGGACCGGGAACGATCCGACGACGTCCGCTCGATCAGCTGGAACGTCCTGAACGACAATCCGTGGGACTCGGAAGAATCACCGAAGTTCGCTCGCATGATCCAGGCGATCGAGCCCGACATCCTGAACCTGCAGGAGATCTACGACCACTCCCCGAACCAGACACGGAACCACTTCGTCGCCTGGCTCGGGGAGACCCCCGGCGACTGGCATGCGGCGGGCAACAACGACTGCAAGACGATCTCCAGGTATCCGATCCTCCACAGCGAGCCCCTGAGCGGCAACCTGGCCGTCCTGATCGACACCACCGACGTCCTCGGCCGACCGTTGCTGATCTTCAACCTCCACACCCCCTGCTGCAGCAACGACGACGGCCGGCAGTGGGAGATCGACGAGATGCTCCAGTTTCTCGGCCAGGTGCGGGCGGGGAACCACGACGACATCCCGAATGATGTCGCGGTGCAGATCGCGGGTGATCTCAACCTGGTGGGCTTCGCCCAGCAGCTCGAGTCGCTGGTCGATGGAAACATCATCAATGAATCCGAATTCGGACCCGACATCGCCCCCGACGTCGATGGTTCGGCCCTGCTCGATCCATTCCCGCTCCAGACCGAAAGCCGCCTCGCCTACACCTGGCGGAACGACTGGTCCTGGTACTGGCCCGGCCGGCTCGACGTTTCGATCATCTCCGACTCCGTGCTGGAGCCGGGAAGGCAACTCGTCCTGGAGACTCGTCGAATGAGCGCTCCACGGCTCGCCGAACATGGATTGCAGGCCGATGATTCCGGATGCTCCGACCACCTCCCGATCATCTGCGATATCCGCAAGCCGTCCTCGCCTGCAGGCGATCTCGACGGCAACGGCGTCGTCGACGGCGGCGACCTCGGCATCCTTCTCGCCGCCTGGCACACCCGATCGAAGATCGTGGATCTGAGCGGCGACGGATACGTCAACGGCGAAGACCTCGGTCTGCTTCTCGCCGACTGGGCCGAATGAGCACCGCCCTCGACCGCCACCCTCCGCCAATACCGCCGCCCCCGCCGATTCCTCTAGGACTCCGCGGGGGCGGTCTTTAGGATGGTCTGCGACGAAATCGAGTTTCCGGGGTCTCCACGCACACCTTTCGCCGGAGTCCTATG
>CAJWFU010000078.1:0-7782 GCA_913031315.1 uncultured Phycisphaerae bacterium
GATCATCGGCATCCGACACGCGATCGATTACGGCACCATCGCCCACGAAGATGATTTCATCGCCCGGGTCGCCACTGCTTCGAATCGGCCGGTCATCGCGATGCCTCACGGCGCCCGCCCGGTCTCCAAGGTGCTGGCGGCCTACGACGGTTCCAACGCGGCGGCAGACGCCCTTCGCTCGTTCGCGACCCTGAACGCCTTCGATCCATCCCTCGTCCGGGTCGTCCGATGCGGTGAGGACGGCGAAGATGGGGAACGAGATCTCGCGGAGGCCCGGGGCTATCTCGAACTCCATGGGTATTCGGTCGAGACCCTCGTGCTTGATGGGCCGCCGTCGACCGCGATCCTCGAGCACGCCTCCAGCATGGAAGCCGACCTGGTGGTGATGGGCGCCGTCGGACGACGGGGACTTTCACGCCTTCTCGCCGGGGACACGGCCTCGTCGCTTCTGAAGACCAGTTCGGTGCCCCTCTTCCTTCGGCGCTGATCGCCCGGCCGACCGAGCGAACCGAATCGAGGCCGACTCAATCTTCCTCGTCGACGTCTCGCTTCATCATCCCGTAGATGACGCCCTGCACCACCGCGGATTCGCCGATCAGCCGGCCCGCACTGGCCGCGGCCTGCGAAAGGCTCTTGAATCGGCCGGACTGGACGTCGCGTTCGAAGTCCTCCAACGCATTTTCGATCGAAAGAAGCATGGACGCGACCACCGACCACTCCCAGCGGGTCTCCGGCCAGAAGTCGGTGTCCCGAACGAGTTCGATCGGCACGCTGGCCCGCCAGCCGTCGTCCGTCTCGACCATCGCCACGAATCCCCCCAACGCCGGCTCGTCATCCCAGAGGATCGCCGCGGTGCCATCTCCGAGATCGAAAATCTCGATCCGGCCCTCGCCCTCGTCGAGGAAGGCGCAGGGATTGGCCAGGACCTGTCCCACGATGTCGGTCCAGTCGCCGCCGCCTTCGGCTTCGACCATCCCCACCGCCTCATCGAGCGAGGCCAGTGACTCACCGGGAAATCGAGCCTGCAGTTCCTCTCCGACCTGCCAGAGTCGGCCGAGAAGTTCCGCCAATTTCCCTTTCACCTCGACGATCGCACTCGCTTCGGTCACGCCATCCTCGAATTCGATGTCCCGTGCGTCGATGTCGATCAAGTCGGGAAGACGGTGGGCATCACCGTTCTCGACCATCTCACGGGCCGAAGAAAGCACTGATTCCGGGGTCTCCGTCTCGTACCGGGCCTCTTCGCATCCGATCAGGAGCAAGGCGGGCACCAGAATCGACCAGGGGCTGATTCGAACGCGGGCTCTAGAAGTGGACATGGTCCGATTTCCAGGAGAAGTGGAGACGTCGTCGATGCCGGGTCGGAATCGAGCGACGTCGGATTCGCCTCCTATGATGACCGGATGCGAGTCACCGTCAATGGCGATACCCGGGACTGCGGCGAGGATCTCACCGTGGCCGCCCTCCTTGAAGATCTGAAACTGGGGTCCCGACCCTGTGCGGTCGAGGTGAACCGTCAGATCGTGCCCCGCCGCAATCATGCCCTCCACGGCCTTCGAGACGGGGATGCGATCGAAATCGTGACCCTCGTCGGTGGCGGCTGAACCGACCGCCGTTTTTTTTACCCCCTTCGATCGCTCGAGCCTTTCCGATGAACCAGTCCACCGAAAAATCAGCCCACACGAGCGTTCCAGGCATTCCCCCGCTGTCCGTGGGGCGATTCAATCTGCGGAGTCGCCTCGTGGCCGGCACCGGGAAGTACCCGAATTCCGAGACGATGCGTTCGGCTCTGGAAGAAAGCGGTTGCGACGCCGTGACCGTCGCGGTCCGCCGTGAACGTCTGGTGAACGCCGAAGGCCGCTCCCTGCTGGAAGACCTGGATCTCGATCGGCTCACCATTCTGCCGAACACCGCCGGCTGTTTCACCGCCGAGGATGCGGTGCGGGTGTCACGACTCGGCCGCGAACTCCTCGACCAACTCGACAACCCCGGCAAGGACTGGGTCAAGCTCGAGGTGCTCGGCGACAAGACCACGCTGCTTCCCGATCCGGTCGGCACCCTCGAAGCGTGCCGCGAACTGGTCGCGGACGGCTTCGACGTCCTCTGCTATTCGAGTGACGATCCGATCATGGCGGCTCGACTGAGAGACGCCGGGGCGACCAGCGTCATGCCCGCGGGAAGTCCGATCGGCAGCGGGCGGGGAATTTCGAATCCGGCGGCGATCCGGATCATTCTCGAACTCCTCAAGGATCCAGCCCACGGCGGCGACCCCGACTATCCGGTCATCGTCGACGCCGGCGTCGGCACCCCCAGCGACATCACGATCGCGATGGAACTCGGGGCCGACGGCGTGCTGCTCAACACCGGCATCGCCCACGCCCGAGAGCCCGTCTCGATGGCGAAGGCCATGCGACTGGCCTGCGATGCGGGCTGGCTCGGATTCCGTGCCGGCCGTATTCCCAAGCGTCTCTACGCCACCGCGTCGAGCCCCTGGGAAGGTGTGATCACCCACATTCCCGGCGAGTGAGGGGAACACCCCGGGCGGAAGATCGAGAGTGCGACGAACCTCGCCGGTCAGCCCGGGCGGACTCCCCGAAGCATTCCTTCCTTGCGTTCGACCTGCTGTCGGCGGATCACATCAAGCGTGGTCCGCCCGATCCGGAACGAAGACTCCTCCTCCACCACGTTGGCGCAATGCTCCTGAATCAGACCGTAGAGAAGCTTGAAGGCATCTCGCGGTTGCTGCATCTGATCGAGGGCGTCCACCACGTCCTGCCGGTTCACCGAGTCGTCGAAGAGATCCATGACGCCGGGCGGGGTCTCGACCGCCGAGCACGCGGCCAGGCGGGCGTTGCAGAGATCGAAGAGCATCGCCCCGCTCCAGACCAGTCGTTCCACCAGATTCTGTTTGTCGAGCCGCGCCTCTCGGAAGAACTCCGGGGTTTCCCGCAGCAGTTCGTCGCGAAGTTCCAATGGAAGCAGGAATTTCATCCCCACCCCGGGCATCTGCAGGACCTTGTTGCGGAAAAGCGGCCAGGCCAACGCCCGCATCCGAGCCGTCATGCCATTGACCGCGACCGGCTCGTCCACCCGATCGACCAGCACGACCATGCCGGGAACATGGATCGCACGAAGCACGTCCACCAGACCCGCGAGACGCTCTATCCGCCATTCATCGGCACCACCACCCGTGGGTGGCAGGAGTGAGGCGAAAGCCCGCGAAGGAACCTGCCGCACCGAACATCGGAACGACTCGGATTCCCGCCCCAGCGACCGAAGTCGCCGAGCCGCGTTCCGAGCGAGGCGGGAGACGCGGAATCTGTTTCGGATCCAGCCGAACCCGGTCACCCCCGCGCCCGCAAGCAGAATCAAGGACGGAAGCACGATCGCACCTTCAGGTCCGGTGACGATCTCGAGCCCGAGCAACACGCCCCAGATCGCCGCGAGGAGCGAGAGAAGGATCATGCCGAAGAGCATGAATCGCCCTCCGGAGGACCCGGGGAGCCGCAGCACGCTCCGAAGCCGCCGGGCGCGGTCCGCCGCGTCGGGGCCACCGTCGTAGAGCACCTGAAGCCTCTGGAGTTCCCTTCGATCCGCGAGCGGTGCCGCTCGCATCGACCGACGAGCGTCCGCGAGGTCGACCAGAGGTCCCGCGGCCGGCGGTCGTCCCCCAAGGACCGCATCGACCACCACCGGAACCGCCCGTGAAAGGACGACGTCGAGGTGGTCCGCCAAGGTGACCGCGGTCACCACGGAATCCTGATCCTCCCGGCCGAGGGAGCGACCGATCGACCCGAGCATCGGATTGAACTCATCGTGCCCGATGACCAGACAACGAGACTCCGGGTGCTTCCGGTTCCATTCCGAAATGCCGTGCTCGAGTTGGAGACGCAGCGCGGTCTTGCCGCTGCCGCGTTCACCGAAGACCACCGCCGAGGCGGGATGATGGGGATCACCAAGGATCTTCTCAAATCCATGATGGCGACACGCACCCTCGATTCGGTCGAAGACGGCGTCCTGACGGGCTTCCTCGCCGCGAAAGGGATTTGATTCGAGTTGATGATGAGCGAGGAAGGCATCGCTGTTCATGGGGTTCTCCGAATGATCGCGAGGCCGTCCGTCAGTGATCGACCGGCGTGCCCAGAAGGTTTCGAAATCGCTCGAGCGCCGCATCAAGCGTGGCTTGATCCTGCGCCTCGACGTTGAGCCGGAGCAGTGGCTCGGTGTTGCTCGCCCGCACATTGCTCCACCAGTCACCGAGGTCGTGGCTCACGCCATCGAGACGAGAGACCTCGTGCGATCCCAGTTCCTCGTCGACCAATTCCAGAGCTTCCTCGATGGACTCGACTTCGAAGTTGATCTCGCCGCTCCGGGCGTACCGATCATGAGGCGAAACAGCCTTGGAAACGGTGCCGCCATCGGCCAGAAGATTACAGACCTCGATGAACGACCGGGCGCCGGAATCGGTTCCGAAATGATCCGCGAAGTAGAAATGTCCGGAGAGTTCGCCGCCGATCGGCGCCCCGGTGTTCCGCAACGCCTCTTTCATGAAGACGTGGCCGACCCGACTCTCCACCGGCACGCCACCCCCCTTTTCGATCGCTTCCCGCACTGCTCGACTGGAGCGAACGTCGTAGACGATCGAAGCGCCGGGATTCTGTTTCAGCACCGGGCGAACCATCCAGGCGAGCTGCAGATCACAACCGACCGTCCGGCCGCCTTCATCCACGATCATGCAGCGATCGGCATCACCATCGAAACAGACACCGAAATCCGCTTTCTGGGAGACCACGGCTTCGCGAAGCTGGGCAAGATTGGATTCGACCAGAGGATTCGGTTCGTGCACGAAGGTTCCGGGCATGTCGAAGTTGAGTTCGATCAGATCCAGCCCCGGCACCTCGCCGAAGATCGCGGGCACCATCGCTCCGGCCATCCCGTTCGAAGCGTCGACCGCGATTCGGAATCGCCGTTCGCCCGAACGAACGCGGGGATCGAGCCGTTCCAAGAGGAAGTCTCGGTAGTCGGGCCAGATGTCGCGATGTTCGATCGCGCTCTCACTCGATGGCGTCCGCTGACGATCAGCCATCGCGGAGAGCCGCTTGACCTCTTCGAGGCCGGTCCCGGTACCGATCGGCCGGGCGTGAAGACCCGAGATCTTGAAACCGTTGTAATTGGCCGGATTGTGACTGGCAGTGACTTCGATGCCCCCCGCCGTGTCGAAGCGATTGATCGCGAAGTAGACCGCGGGGGTGTCGACCAATCCGATATCGATGACCCGGGCGCCACCATCCCTCAGGCCGTCGATGAGACTGGCGACCAGCGATGGCGAACTTTTTCGCATGTCGTGACCGACCACCACCGCCCTGGCCATGGGGTCCAACCGCCCGGTCTCCCGGGCCATCTGGAGTAAATGGACCGCCGAGCCATGCCCCACCTGCCAGGCGACCTTCTCACTCAGAGGTCGGGGGTGGATGGCTCGGACATCGTTCGCCTTGAAGACCTTGCCGATCACGGGGAATCGCCTGTGTAGGGGTTCGGAGGGATGAATTCGGAGATTGAAAGCAAGTCTCAAGCCCGCTGTCCATGGTACGCCCGGACACGATTCCGGGCTTTCCCGGCCTGCCCGGGGGCAAGTGACCCGCCGTCACCATTCCCGGACCCTCTTCTGGACCCCCGCAGCGACCCCGAAACCCGGTTTGGTTCATTGCTTCCGGAGCGGGGGGTGGTTATCCTTTCCGATTCGTTCTCGATCGGCCCGGGTTCATCCCCCGACGAGTCGACCGGCAGGTCGTGGTGGCCTTCCGGAGTCCTCGTGGCCCGTTTCAACGGGTCGCATCGTTTCGAATCCGCGACGTATCGGATTCAACTCACGTTCGGTCAAGCGCCCTCTCGCGATCCTCCGACCTCGCTCCACGACGAAGCGGGTCCACCACCGGAATGAATCGCAGGTGTCGCTGCAGTCTCGCGACCATCTTCGGTCGTTCAAGCCCCGCGTTGATTCGCCGGGCGGAAAGGTCCCTGTCATGGCATCCCTCGTCAAGGAACTCATCGAAGCGGGCATCCACTTCGGCCAGCGCCGGAGCAATTGGAACCCGAAGATGCGACCGTACATCTTCGCGACCCGGAACCAGATCGACATCATCGACATCAAGGAGACCATCAAGGGCCTCCTGCTCGCCCGGAAGCTCGTCCAGAAGGTCGCTTCCCAGGGCAAGGATGTCGTGTTCGTCGGTACCAAGCGACAGGCCCAGAGCGCGATCGAGAAGTACTGCACCGATGTCAACCAGCCGTACGTCACCGAACGATGGCTGGGCGGAACGCTCACCAACTTCCGGACCATCCGCGAACGGCTCAAGCGACTCGAAGAGCTCGATCAGCTGATCGAAAGCGGCGAGATCAAGTCGTACTCCAAGAAGATGGAGTCGCAGTTGATGCGTGAGCAGCGAAAGATCCACCGAAACCTCAACGGCATCCGCAACATGGGCAACCTGCCCGGCGCGATGATCGTGGTCGACGTGAATCGCGAGAAGAACGCGCTCAACGAGGCTCGCAATCTGGGCATCCCCACCATCTGTCTCATCGATACCGATGGCGATCCCAACCTCGCGGACATCCCGATTCCGGGCAACGACGACTCGATGCGTTCGATCGACGTCGTGGTCCGCGAACTCTGTGCCGCCGCGACCGAAGGCAAGCAGCAGGCCGCTCTCGCCGCGGCTGCAAGCCGTGAGGGCGACACCGAGGGCGATGACAACGCACCCCGGCGACGTTCCAGTCGAAGTCAGTTCCGCGCCGATGGCAACGCAGAAAAGGCTCCGGAAGCGGCCGCCGCTCCAGCCGAACCTGCTGCTCCCGCCACCGACGCTCCTGCTGATGCCGGCGCCCCTACCGAGACCTCCGGGGCCTGAAGCCCCGGAACGTCATCACACTTTCCTCAGATCAACGTAAAACGGAACCGACGATGTCCACCACCGACGTCAATGCCAAGGACGTGATGGCCCTCCGCCAGAAGACCGGCCTGGGAATGATGGACTGCAAGAAGGCGCTCATCGAGGCCGGCGGCGACGCCACAGCCGCCGAAGAGGCCCTGCGCGAGAAGCTCAAGGGCAAGATGGATACCCGGGCCGATCGGGCCGCGGGCGAAGGCTGCATCACCATCGACATCGATGGTGACAAGGCCGTGATCCTTGAGATGCGGGCCGAGACCGACTTCACCGCCCGGAACGATTCGTTCCGCGACATGTCCGCCACCATCGCCAAGGCCGCCCTCACAGGCGCGGACGGCGATATCGAACTGGGTGACGCCGAGCGAAAGCTCCTCGACGACGTCCGGATCACCACCGGCGAGAACCTGTCGATGGCTCGAGGCGTGAAGATGAGCGGTGGAAGCTTCGGCTCCTACCTCCATCACGACTCGAAGCTCGGTGTGCTTCTGCAGTTCGAAGGTGACGTCCCCCAGGATGTCGCCACCGGGATCTGCCAGCACGTGGCGGCCCACATGCCCACGCCCATGGCCGTCGATCAGACCGGCCTGCCGGCCGAACTGGTCGCCCTGAAGATGGGTGAGGCCAAGGCGGAAGCCGAAAACAGCGGCAAGCCCCCGGAGATCGCAGAAAAGATCGCCGAAGGCAAGATCCGAAAGTTCTACGAGGAGGTCACCCTCCTCGGCCAGAAGTTCGTTCGCGACGAGACGAAGCAGATCAAGGAGCT
The DNA here is from genome assembly GCA_913031315.1 of uncultured Phycisphaerae bacterium. Classification (GTDB taxonomy): domain Bacteria; phylum Planctomycetota; class Phycisphaerae; order Phycisphaerales; family SM1A02. The sequence goes on from CAJWFU010000078.1 coordinate 7,711, forward strand.
TCTTCCCGCCGGAACGACCCTCAAGGCGTTCGTCCGCTACCAGGTCGGCGCCGAGTGATTCCGCTCCGGCAC
>CAJWFU010000079.1:0-7772 GCA_913031315.1 uncultured Phycisphaerae bacterium
ATCGACGAATTCGCCGGTCAACTGGCGTTCCAGGTCAATCGGGTGCATTCTCAGGGGCAGGGTGCCTCGCTTCGTTCCGAGTTCACCGGTTCGGTCCGGCTCGAGGATCCCGCCGCGAATCTCAACGGCACCTATTCAGGACTTCCGTGGGCGATCGAGAACGGAACGTTCGAGATCCACGTGGTGGACCCGGAAAGCGGAAATCGATCCACCCATCAGGTGGCGGTCGATCCTCAGAACGACAGCATGCAGGACATCGTCGATCGGATCAATGCCGATATCGGTGGTACCGAAGTGACCGCCTCGATCACCACCAATGGTGAATTCAAGATCACCGCCGCCGTCGGGCGGGAGATCGCGTTCAGCGACGACTCCAGCGGCTTCCTCGCCGCGGTCGGGGTGAACGGATTCTTCACCGGCACCGATGCCGCGGATCTGGCGGTGGTGCAGGACCTGCAGGATGATCCTTCCCTGCTCTCGATCAGCACCGACTTCACGCCCGGCGGTAACGGCGCGGCCCTCGCCATGGTCGCTCTGGAAGATGCCGGGGTCGATGCGTTCGGCGGTCGGAGTCTTCGAGAGAAGTGGCAGACCTCGGTCAACGAACTCGCGGTACGCACCAGCGCCGCCAACACCTCGTTGGAATCCAGTCGGCTCGTGCGAGCCAACCTCGACGCCCAGAGCCAGTCGGTCAGCGGCGTCAGCATTGATGAAGAAGCGATCGACCTGATGACCCTGCAGCGTCAGTTCCAGGCTGCGGCCCGTTTCGTCAGCGTGATCGATGAAGCCATGCAGACCCTCCTCAGCATCGTCTGACCTTGGATTGGAGTTCGACATGAGTGGCATTTCCTCAGCCTTCGCTCGCGTGCCGAACCTGCTCGCGTCCCAGACCGTGCTGGGCTCGATCACCCGAAGCAACAACGCGATGCTTCAACTTCAAGTTCAACTTGCTTCCGGGCGGGAGATCCTCCGGCCCAGTGACAACCCGATCAGCGCCGGCAGCATCGCCGTGCTCGATGACGTTCTGGAACGACGCGACCAGCGAGCAAGGAATCTCTCCGAGGCCTCCGCGGTGCTCGGGACGCTTGATTCATCGCTCGGAGACGTGAACGACCTCCTCCTGGAAGCCAAGGGTGTCGGACTCTCGCAGATCGGTATCGGAAGCGATGCGGAGACTCGTCAGAATCAGGCTCTGGTGATCGATTCCATCCTGCAGAGCATGCAGGGAATCGGCAATCGCGATCATCGGGGGGTCCATTACTTCGCGGGCAGTGCCGTCGGTGCGACACCATTCGAAGGCCTCCTCGGAGGTATCCGATACGCCGGGTCGGGCAACGGTGCGGTGAGCGACATCGGGCTGGGAAGTTCGACGCCGATCACCATGTCGGGCGAGCGTGCGTTCGGAGCGGTGAGTGCTCGACTCGAAGGCGACCGTGATCTCGATCCCGATGCCAGCCTTCAGACTCGCTTGGAAGATCTGGGTGGAGCGCGGGGGCTCGGTATCGCGTCGGGGGCGATCACCGTCACGGTGAATGCCACGGCGATCGACGTCGACCTCTCCGACGCGGTCACGTTGAATGATGTGCAGAGTCGCATCGAGGATGCGATCCAAACCGTCGATGCCGGGGCGGTGGTCGACCTGGATCCCGGTTCCGGCGATCGAATCCGAATCTCGCCTTCGGCTGGATTCGACGTCTCGATCACGGAAGCAGGGGATTCCACCACGGCCGCCGATCTGGGAATCGACTCGATCTTCCCCGGTGGCATCACCTCGGTGGGGGTTGACCTTCGGCCGCAGCTGACCTGGTCGACTCCGGTCTCCGGCCTCTCGGGGGTCAACACTCCCTTGGGAACCATTCGTATCGGCAACGCTGGCCAGTTCCGGGATGTGGATCTTTCCGGAGTGGAGACCATGCAGGACCTCCGGAACCGAGTGGATGAACTTGGTCTCGGGGTTCGAGTCGAGATCGCGGATTCAGGAGATCGTCTCCAGATTCGGAATGAACTTTCCGGTGGTGCGATGTCCATCTCGGAAGTCGGGGGCGGGAGCACCGCGACCGAACTGGGGATTCGATCGTTCTCAGAGGCGACTCGCCTCGAAGACTTCAACGATGGTCGAGGGGTGGAGATTCTGACCGGGGGAATCGATCCCGTGACCGGGCTCGCAGATCCCGACCGGGACGTCGATTTCAACATCGGGCTGCACGACGGACGGAATTTCGACGTCGACCTGGTGGGAGCCGAGGACGTTCAGGACGTCATGAACGCGATCAACGCCGCGGCAGCGGCCGCGGGGGTCGTCGTTCCGGCCGAGTTCGAGGTCGCGCTCGCCGCGGATGGGAACGGATTGGTGTTGAACGACGGGACCGTCGGGGGTGACCCCTTCGTCGTGGCCACTCGAAACAACAGCTCCGCCGCCAGCGACCTTGGCATTCGAACTTCGACTTCCAGCGCAAGCATTGCCGGGGAAGACCGCGCAACGGTGGCCGTTGATGGCATCTTCGCCCATCTGATCGCCCTTCGCGATGCCCTGATGAGCGATGACGAATCTGGCATTGCCTTTGCAACAGGAAAACTCGAATCGGACATCTCTCGCGCCGCCGAAGCTCGTGCTGAGGTCGGGGTGAGAGCCCAGCGGGTCGAGGCAGCTCTGACCCGGGAAGAGGACCTCAAGGTGCAGGACCTTTCGCTCAAATCGACGCTCCAGGATCTGGACATCACCGATGCGGCGATCCGTTTCAGTCAGTTGCAACAGCAACTTCAGGCCGGGCTCAGCACCGCCGGCCGGATCACGAGCCTCACGTTGCTGGATTTTCTCCGGTAGCGATCAAAGACCACGGGCGCCGGATGCGCCCGAACCGAGGCCCCTCTCCACCGACCGGAGGGTGCCAAGGACAGGATGTCCCGAACCGGGTGAACCGGTGGGAACCAAGGAATGGAGGTCGGTGGACTTGGAGCGTTCGGATGAACCTCGAGACCACTCGTTTCGGAACCGTCGAAGTCGACGACAATCGTGTGATCACCTTTCCGTCAGGCCTGCTGGGATTCTCCAGTTACAGCAACTTCGTGTTGCTCCAGCCCGACGAGCAAGGGGTCTTCTTCTGGCTGCAGTCGACCGAGGCACCGGATCTCGCCTTCGTGGTGACGGATCCCGCCCTCTGGCTGCCGGATTTCCAGGCCAACATCCGCAAGGATCAGATGCAGGAACTCGGCCTAGCCGAGCTCGCCGAAGCTCAGGTCCTCGTCATCGTGAACAAGCGCGACGACGTCCTGACCTCGAACCTCCAGGGTCCTCTGGTGGTGAACATCGAGGGACGCGTCGGCATGCAGCTCGTTCTCGCCGACAAGCGTTGGAGCACGAGGCACGAACTTCTCCGAGTCGGAGAAACCGCGGCCAGAGCGGCATCGGCCTGAGCCGTTGCCGGAGAGTAGAGGTCGGAGGGCGGCGTGTCCTTCGGCGAATTCGCAGCATCGAGACCCGGCCCGCCGGATTGCGGGCGCACGGGAATCCACGGAAGGAGCCGGCCCATGCTGGTGCTTTCTCGACAGCGCGATGAGACGATCATGATCGGTGACAACATCGAACTCACGATCGTCGACATCAGGGGTGACAAGGTGAGGGTGGGCATTTCGGCACCGAACAGCGTGCCGGTCCACCGCAAGGAGGTCTACGAGGCCATCCGCAAGGAGAATGAGCAAGCTGCCGCGTTCCGCGGTGACCTTGAATCCTTCCGCTCCGGGGCGTTCCCGCGAGTGGGTAATGGTGCGGCGGTTCCGCCGTCAGCGGCGAGACTCGTCGCCCGCACCGAGACGCGGCGGGTAACCGCCTGAACTGATCACCGGGATCGACCTCGGCCGGGGACACGGCAGGTCGTAACCGGGTGGATTCCAGCCTCAATCACGGAGGATCGACATGGCTCGGATCAACACGAACGTTCCCTCGCTCATCGCCCGAAACAATCTCGGGCGGTCGAATGGCGATCTTGCGGTGCGACTGCAGCGCCTCTCTACGGGACTTCGCATCAATCGTGGCGCCGACGACCCGGCGGGGCTCATCGTTTCGGAGCGCCTGCGTTCCGAGATGAAGGGTCTCGACCAGGCAATCGACAACTCCGAGCGTGCAAGCTCGGTGATTGCAACCGCCGAGGGTTACCTCGCGGAAGTCGCCGATCTACTCAATTCTGTCAAGGGCCTCGTGGTGGAGGCTGCCAACACCGGCGGCGTCAGCCAGGAGGAGATCGAAGCCAATCAGCTTCAGATCGATTCCGCGATCGAATCGATCACGCGAATCTCCAACACCGCGAGCTTCGCCGGCCTTCAGTTGCTCAACGGCAATCTCGACTACACGACCAGCGGCGTGAACGCGGCCAACATCACCGGAGTCCAGGTCGACGGAGCCCAGTTGGGCACCGACGGCGATCTCTCGGTCGATGTCGAGGTGGTTCAATCCGCCCAGACCGGGACGCTTTTCATCGACGGCAGCACCGGAACCGTCGGAGTGCTCGATGATGCGGTCACGGTCGAGGTGGCAGGAACGCTGGGAGTCCAGTCGGTCTCCTTCGCCTCCGGCACCGCGCTTTCCACCGTCGCGACCGCGATCAACACGCTCACCGGGAACACCGGCGTGAGTGCGTCGTTCGTGACCAGCGGAATTCAGATGAATTCCACGGACTACGGTTCGGAGAGTTTCGTCTCGGTGAAGCAGATCGGCACGACGTCGACCGACTTCAGCGTGCTCGATGCCGCGGGTGGCACCGAGACCCAGCGAGACGAAGGTCAGAACGTGTCGGCGGTGGTCAATGGCGTGCTCGCCGTGGGCGACGGACTCGATCTGTCGCTCAAGTCACCGTCGCTCACCCTCGATCTCGATCTCAGCGAAGGATTCGCCACCACGGTGGATGGAACCGTCAGCAGTTTCAACATCACCGGTGGGGGTGCCAACTTCCAATTGGGACCCAGCATCTCGAACGCCCAGGCGGTCGGGGTCGGCATCCAGTCGGTGGCGGCGACTCGAATCGGGGGAACGGACGTCGAGGGCATCCGGTTCTTCCTCGACAGCGTGACCAGCGGCAAGGACAACTCGCTGCTGAGCGGGAATGCCTCCGAGGCCAGTGACATCCTCGATAACGCGATCACCGAGATCTCCGTGATGCGGGGTCGCCTCGGAGCGTTCGAACGGAACACGCTTCAGACCAATGTTCGAAGCCTTCAGATCGGCCTCGAGAACATCACGGCCAGCGAATCGAAGATCCGAGATGCGGACTTCGCGGCGGAAACCGCGAATCTCACCCGGGCTCAGATTCTGAATCAGGCTGGAACGTCGGTGCTGGCCACCGCCAATGCGTCGGCCCAGAGTGTGCTCGCCCTGCTCCAGTAGAGCGACGACGGGGCCCCGAGGTCCTGATCGAATTCGAATTCAGCCCCCGCCTGCCAGGCGGGGGCTTTTTCATCGCGCAAAAATGATGGTTTTCGTTATTTCGGACGTTCCAGTGGGGTGAATACCCCCCCCAAACCATGGGACAGGCGCGGGAGATGCGCTCTCATTCAAAAAATGCGCATTCTTCCGCCCTTCGGCCTGAAGTAATGAAATCCGACGACCGATCTTGTCTCCGCGGGACGAATTTAATCGGCCCGCTCGGATCGGTGGCAGGAAGCCACTGAATCATGCAGGATTACGTCGGCTGCGGAGGATCCGCCCCGATGACCGGCCTTGCACGTTGCAGGCGCGTCACATGAATCGACCAAGGACGCCTACTTCTAGGGGGCCGGTCGAATCTCGGGTGGTTCGAGTGAAGCTCACACATCACGCTCGAACTTGTTCACGGAGGACACCACAGTGAGTCGTATCAACACCAACGTTTCGAGTCTCATCGCCCAGCGGACCCTCGGGTCTCAGAACATGGGTCTCAACAAGAGCCTGCAGCGGCTCTCCACCGGCCTTGCCATCAACCGCGGTGCGGATGATCCGGCGGGCCTCATCGCCAGTGAAAACCTTCGGAGCGAAAAGGCGGCGATCAGTTCGGCCATCAACAACGCCGAGCGGGCGGAACAGGTCGTCAACGTGGCGGAAGGTGGCCTCCAGGAGGTCTCCAACCTGCTGGTCGAGCTTCAGTCGCTCGTCAGTTCGACCGCCAACGAAGCCGGCGTCTCGGATGAAGAGAAGGAAGCCAACCAGCTCCAGATCGATTCGATCCTTCAGACGATCGACCGAATCGCCAACTCCACCTCCTTCCAGGGTGAAAAGCTGCTCAACGGCAACTTCGACTACCAGAACAACGCCGACTCGGCCGACTTCACCGACGTCACGATCAACGCCGCCAAGCTCTCCGACGACGGCACCGCTCTTTCGGTGTCCGTGGACGTGGTCCAGTCGGCCGCGACCGGCGTGATGTTCCTGTCGACCGACGGCGGATTCGATCTCAATGGTGGTGGTCAGTTCACCATCGAGGTCACGGGTGACAAGGGCTCGCAGCAGTTCACCTTCGCTTCCGGCACCACCGGGGCGGACATGGCCACGGCCGTGAACTCCTTCTCCGATCAGGTCGGCGTCTCCGCCGCCCTGAGTGGAACCCTGCTCCGACTCGATTCGACCGACTTCGGTTCGGACAGCTTCGTCCGGGTGAAGGAACTCGACGACACCGGACTCAACACCAAGATCTACGAGTCGCAGGCCGACGGATCCATCGATACCGCGGGTACCGCGGACGGTAGTGACAACGGTCGTGACGCCTCCGTCCTGATCAACGGTACCCAGGCCACTACGAACGGTCTGACTGCCCGCGTCGCGAGCGAAGGTCTTGACATCTCGGTCTCCCTCGAGGATGCGTTCAACAACGGTGGAAGTGCGACCTTCGAGATCAGCTCGGGTGGTGCGAACTTCAACCTCGGACCCGCGGTGAACATGTCGAGCAAGGTTTCGCTCGGTATCGAGACCGTGACCACCGGCAACCTCGGTTCCGGCGGCAACGGCTTCCTCTCCTCGCTCAAGTCGGGTGCGGTCGCCAACGTCCAGAACGGTGACTTGTCGAAGGCCCAGTTGGTCATCGACGACTCGATCAAGCAGGTCTCCAGTCTTCGCGGTCGGCTCGGTGCGTTCCAGAAGAACGTCGTCGGTGCCACCATCAGCTCGCTGGGCATCGCCCTCGAGAACACCGCGGCGGCTGAAAGCCAGATCCGTGACACCGACTTCGCGGCGGAGACCGCGGCCCTGACCCGCGGCCAGATCCTCCAGCAGGCGGCGATCCAGTCGCTCTCGCTGGCGAACTCCGGCCCGCAGGCCGTCCTCTCGCTCCTCGGTTGATCCGAGCGAAGGACAAACAGTGAGATTTGAACGCCGGCGGCTCCCATCTGGGAGCCGCCGGTTCTTTCGTGGATTTCAGACGGGCCGGAATCGAAGGTGATCGAATTTCTGCCGTCCCGGAGTTTCCCGAACGACCGGCCCGAAGAGGAGCGGGGGACTGGTCATCATCCCGCCGGAGAGATCGACCAGCGGAGAATCCGGGGTTCGAATCCGATGCGGTGGGTGAGGAGCTCGAGGATCCCTCCCTCGGGAGGGAGGGCGATCAAGCCGTTCGCCGGGGTCCAGGCCTTTTCCCAGTTCCAGCGAAAGCCGATCGAGGCGCCTTCGGTCGGGCAGGAGATCTCGGCTCGGCGTCCGCCGTCCCGTTCGACCACCGTGAGGATCGCCGGGGCGGTTGCAGGCTTTCGAACGGCGTCATTCCAGAGTCTGGTGCGGACCATCTCGCCTTCATCCTCGATCAGTCCGAGATCTC
>CAJWFU010000080.1:0-7704 GCA_913031315.1 uncultured Phycisphaerae bacterium
CCGGCGCCACCGACCAACCGATCGCCGCCCTTCTCACGGATCTCAAACAACGAGGTCTTCTCGACGAGACTTTGGTCGTCTGGGGTGGCGAATTCGGTCGCCAACCGGTGGCCGAATACGCCGAAGGCACCGGCCGGGATCACTGCTCCGCCGGCTTCACGATGTGGATGGCCGGTGGTGGCATCAAGGGGGGCGTGAGCGTGGGACAGACCGACGAACTCGGATCGGCGGCGGTGGAGGATCGATTCCACGTCAAGAACCTTCACGCCACGGTGCTCAACCAGCTCGGATTCGATCCCAACGCCCTCACGTACTTTCACGCCGGCCTCGAGAAGAAACTCGTCGGAGTGGAGGGTGCCCGCCCCATTCATCAGGTCATCGCTTGAAAGACGCGGGCGAATCGGTTGCCGATCAGGCGTCCGATTCAAGGCACCGGACCATCGATCAAAGGGGGTCGTGGAAGCAACTCCGGGCGATCCCCATGAAATCACCACGTTTCAAGATCCGGCGGGTCACCGCGTCGCGATGACACCAATCCCATGATGGTTCCTCATCCGGTCGCCACCCCGCTTCCGTTCAAAACCGAATTCAAATCAGGATCTTGACGAGTGGGCCCACTCGTCTGGTCGATACGTACGCTGTCCACGAGACCGCCTCATCGGAGCCGCAGCCCGTCATGTCTTCGCGATTTCTGGGAATTTCAGGACTGCTGATCATCCTCGGCCTCCTGACCGGGACGATCCTGCTCGGATTCGAACTCCGACAGCGGCTTCGGATCGAAGCCGCCCTCCGATCCGACGTCGCCGGCTTGTCCATGCATCGTGATCTCACCCCGCCGACCGAGGAACCACTGCTGGTGATCCTTGGAGACTCGAGGGCTGCGGCACTCGGGACTCCCGACATTCCGGGGTGGACCGTTTTCAACCTTGGAGTCCCAGGGCAATCCAGTGCCGAGGTTCTCGCACGTGCCGGGCGGGATCTGGTCCTCCTGAACCCCGACCACCTCGTCCTGATCGCCGGCGTGAACGATCTCAAAGAGGGCGATTCAAATCTGGCGATTCAGCGAGCAAGCAATGGCCTCTCGGACATTCTCGCCATCGCGGATCGCCTCGGAATCACCACCACGTTCATCGCACCCTGGCCGGCCGCCGAGGGAAGCCTGAGAGCGGCTCTCCTGCCGACCGACCTGAACGATCGGTGCGAACGACTGCTCGAAGAGGTGATCAAACGCCAACCAGCCGGGGCCAACGTCCTTTGGGTCTCCGAACTCCTCGATAAGAGTCAGAGCGTAAGAGCAGATCTTGCGCGTGACGCGCTCCATCTGAACGATGCCGGGAACGCAATCCTGCTGAAGTTGTTGGTCCAGCAGGTCGATCTCGGAAGAACCAGAGCGCACTGATGCTTTTCAATTCCTTTGACTTCGCCATCTTCTTTCCTGCCTTCTGCCTGGCCTACTTCGCCTTGCGGAAGCACATCGTTGCGCGAAATCTGCTCATCGTCGCCGGGAGCTACCTGTTCTACGGATGGTGGGATGTTCGATTTCTTCGACTGATCATCATCTCAACCGCGGTGGACTACCTCGCGGCCCTGCTGATCTCACGGGGCCAGATCGCGCTACGCACCCGGCTCGGGGTCTCGACCTACGTCATGGTCGGAGCGTTGATACTGGTCGGAATCGACTGGTCGGGAGGCCTCTGGTCACCTCGATTCCTCGCCAACCCACAGGTGACGGGGGTCTTCGGCCTCTGCGCGACCGCAATCGCCCTTGCAAAAGCTTGTGTCGTCGGAAGGCCGGCGAAAAAAAGCCCCCCGAAGGAAGAGACGGCGGCGCGGCTCACCGAATGGAATCAGCTCACGGCAGGCCCTGGGCCGCATGATTCTCGAGGCGATTCAAGATCGCTGCGCGGAGACGGGAGCGGAGTTTCTCATGCTCTCGATCCCCGCCCGACGCGGTCGGGAGACGTTCTTCGATCGTTTCCCCTGTATCGACGAGGAATCACTTTCCGACGTCACCCCAAAAGATCCCTTTCACACTCCACATGGCGAGATGTTCTACTGGTAGAAATCGCACGGGCACTGGACACCTCTGGGATGCAGACTCGTCGCGGATACCCTCGGCCTCGAAATCCTTTCTCAGCGGCTCCTGGGCAATGCTTGCCGGTAGTGAACCTTTCCCCTTTGATTGACGCCAGAGAAACCCTTGGGCACTGAAGAACCTCCGATTCAGACGCCGGCCGCGCCTCTGGCTCCTTCCAGATTCAACGGCCCCCTGATCATGACCGCTTGCCTGGCGATCGGGCAACTGGTCGGTCTTGGCCGGAACATTCTGGTCAGCCGATCGCTGGGAACGGAGATTCAAGGCCAGGCCATGGTGATCGGTCTGGTGTCGGGATTCTTCCTGTCCATCTTCACCCTGAATGCCGCGTGGCAGCTGGTCCAATCGCAACACGGAGAGGATCCACGCTTCCAGAGTTCGCTGCAGGGCACCGCCATCCTGCGGGGACTCATAGCCTCGGTGGTTCTCGCCGTGACCACGTATTTCGTGCTTCCGATCTTCGGCTTCGCCGATCTGCGCGGACCGATGATCCTGACCGCTTCGATTCCCTTGCTTGAAGGCCTCATCCATCTCGACGCCTGGCGGGATCTCCGAAATCGGCTTTTCCGCAAAGTGGCGTTCATCGAGCTCTCAGGATCCCTGACCAGCACCCTGGCGGCGATCATCGCCCTCGCGTTCATCCGCTCCATCTGGGTGGTTCCGATCGTGGCGGTTGCAAACAGTCTGGGCCGAGTCTTCATCAGTCACCTGGTCGCCGTCTCCACCTGGCGAGTGCGACTGCACACGCATCACCTTCGCGAAATCTTCTGGTTCACCCTTCCGCTGCTGCCCGCCGGTTTCCTGTTCTGGGTCAACACCCAGTCGGACCGAATGGTCATCATCCTCAGTGAAAAAATCAGCTGGCTTCCAAGTCTGGATCTCAAGAGTCTTGGAGCCTACGGAACCGTCGCCGTGATCGTCCTTCTGCCTCGCGGCACGATCGTCAAGACGATGCAATCCATCGTGATCCCCGGAATCGCGGCAACGAAGTCGACCCCCGAACGCTGCGCGAAACAATTCAGCATCTTCCTGTTCTGGACCACGCTTCTGGCGGCGGCGATCGCTTTCACCGGCGGGCTGGTGGGAGACCTCGTCTTCCTGCTGGTCCTCGGGGATGCCTTCAAAGCCGGAGCATCGGTGGCTCCATTTCTGATCGTCGCCATGGGCGTTCAACTCATACGGACGGCCTGTTACTCCACGAGTACCGGGCTTGGTCATAACTCCACGTCCCTGACCGGAAACATCGCCCGACTGGCCGGACTGCCGTTGGCGATCATCGCACTCTGGGCGGATTTCGGACTCCTCGGCCTCGCGGTATCCGTGGTGATCGCCGAACTGCTTGCAAGTGCCGTGGCCGGCCTCTGGCAACAGCGTTTCCTACCCTCGTCCTTCTTGCCGGTGGTGCTTTCACTGACGGCCCTGGCCATCATTTCCGCCATCGGAGTGCTGCTGCAGCAGACCATCACGTCCGAAGGGATTCGGGTCGGATTGGCGACCACGGTCCTCCTCGCGGCGGGAGTGGCCTTGCTGCAATGGCGCAGGCAATCCCGGCCATCGGGGTGACGGATCCGTTCAAACGTTGATGTTTTCAGAGCGTCGCCTGGGGTCGGAGACGATCAGCCTTCCTCGCTCGCGGCTTCCTGATGGCACCGCTCGAACTCGGTCTGAAGCGCCTCCGGGCTCAATCCGACCTGCTTGGCATCGAGATCCAACCCGACCTTGGTCAGGACGTCCTGATCTCCAGGTTCCTTGAGGTCCGCCCTCACCACTTCCTTCTCGTAGGCGTCGACCGCGTCGCCCTCGAGTCCGAGTCGTTCGGCCGCCCAGCGGGCGAAGAGTTTGTCGCGACGCATCTCCAGGCGAAACTTCTGATCGCCCTCGGCGTGGAACTTCGCCTCGAAACCTTCTTCGCGCCGTTCGAAACCACTCTCGCTCATGACTACTGCTCCGATGATCGGGGCGAGGCCGAACAGTCAGCCTCGCGGGAAGGGCAGGATACCTCGGTCACGGGGAACCGAGGAATCCGGATACGAAGACACCCCGCCGGAGGCGGGGTGTCGAATGGAGCCGATCGGGATCGAACCGACGACCTCTTGCATGCCATGCAAGCGCTCTCCCAGCTGAGCTACGGCCCCGTGGTCTGGGTCTGGGTGCCCGCGCCAAGACGCGGGCCGAGGAGACTACCTCCAATGAGGCCCCGCGGCAACAATTCCGACGAAGAGCAATGGTGATGTCGGCGATGAAGGCCCGGGAACCGGGTCTGCAGCCATTCAAATTCCCTTTTCCAACCCAACCTCGCCCCCCGGTTCCGGGGAGACCGACGGAAGTCGAGTCTCATCGGGAGGCGCAAATCGAGTGAAGAACTCCAGAATTCGAACCAGTCGGTCCATCCGGGTCACCGGATCACCGGACCGACTCAGATCATGCCCCGCACCGGGATAGAGGACGTATTCCACCGGACGGCCCTGGACCTTGAGGGCCCGAAAAAGCATGCCGGACTGACTCACACCCGTTCGGCGATCGTCTTCCCCGTGGAGTACCAGAAGCGGTGTCTCGATCCGGGCCGCGTGGCGAACCGGACTCTCGCGATCAAGCATCGCCGCAAACCTCGGATCGTGGGGATACCCGCCAAAGGCCCATTCGACGAGTTGATAGGCGTTGCCCTCGCCGAAGAAGGTCGCAAGGTCATAGACCCCACGCTGGGCCACCGCCGCCTTGAAGCGATGGTCATGGGCGATGATCCAGGCCGTGAGGTAACCGCCGTACGAGCCTCCGGTGACCACCAGGCGATCCGGGTCCACCCAGGCACGTTCCGTCGCGGCATCGAGGGCGGCCAGACAGTCTCCGGCCGGACCGGCACCCCAGTTCTGATGGTTTCCTCGCTGAAAGCGCTCCCCGTAGCCACTGGAGCCCCGAGGGTTCGCGTAGACCACGCCGTAGCCCCAGGCGGCCGCCAACTGCCATTCGAGCCACATCGTGGGCTCGGCGGGGCCCCACATCGACATCGGCCCCCCATGAATCGCCAGAATCAGCGGCGCGGTCTCTCCCGGAAGAAGTCCATTGGGAGGCAACAGCCAGCTCTGAACCTGTGAGCCGTCGGGGCGAGTGATCCAATCTTCCGTCGGGCGAGCGATTTCTCGAGTTGCGATCCAGGGATTCGGATCGAAGACCAGCCGTTCTCCCGTCTCGTCGAGGACCCGCAGGGTCGACGGCGCCCCGGCCGAGGATTCAATCCAGATCGTCGTATCGCGTCCGACATCGAAACCATGAACCTGGGCGGGGAGCCCTTCCCGAAGGCGATTCGACTCGACCGGCTGCAGGGTGGCGGGACTCGCGGTGAAGAAAGGTACGCCGCCATGACGCCGCGCCGTGAAAAGCACCGTCGCCGGCTCGTGACCCCAGCGATACGACGACACGCTGGTCCATTCCCCACTCGTGGCCCAGATCGGTTCGCCGCCACTGGCCGGCACCAGACCGATCTGCCGCCCGCGATACGCCGGCTCGTCGGTGCGCTGAGCGACGAAGGCGATGAGGCTCCCGTCCGGACCCGATTGCGGATCCGATACCCGCCAACCGTCCTCGTCAAAGAGCGGGCGGGCGACATCGGGGGTTTCAAGATCGATGATCTCCAGACGAGAATCCAACGTCAGATCAGGATGCTGTTCCCCTCCGGTGGTCACCAAGACCACTGATCGTCCGTCCACCGTGAAGACACCCGACCGGCGATCAACCACTCCCTTGCCCAGACGAATCGGCTCCTCCTCGCCCTCTCGGTCGACCAGCATGAGTTGCCGTGGACGCCAGGTCTCCTCGACCGCCCGTTCACCGAGGTATCCGAGTCGGTTCACGAGCTTGGGCGTGCGATCATCGGTATTGGCATCGAGCCAGGCCCGAACCTCCTCCACCGTGCCGTCGGGATCCGGCTCGACCGCGTGTTCAGACGCCAATCGACCCGGCCGACCGGCATCCCAGACCGGGGGGCCGTCGGCTTCGATCAGATCACTCAGATTCCAGCGGGTCTCGACCAGAAGATGCCGACCATCCGGCGACCATTCCGCGCCGGAGACACCGTGCTCGAAGCGGGTGATGGGCCTTGCTTCACCCCCACCGTTCAAAGGCAGCACCCAGACCTGCGGTTTCTCGTCGTCCTCCCCACCGGAAACGGCCTGACGAATGAAGGCCAGCCGGCTGCCGTCCGGAGAGATTCTTGGCGATCCATCGCGGCGGTCACCGAAAGTGAGCGGGATCAGCGAGGGGTTTCGATCCTGAAGATCGACACGATGAAGATGACGTCGGATCTCATGATCGCCGGGACGACGTCTCTCTTCCGGTCCGGCGTCGGAATCGCCCTTCGAATCGAAACTCTCGATCGAAACGATCGCGAACCGAGCCTCCGGATCGATGACCACCTCTCGAATGGTTCGCATTCGAAGAAGGTCACCGGCGGTGACTGGAGTTCGGACCGGTGGTTCAACCGAAGCGGCGGATCCACTCGGACAAACGGTGAGGATGGCCGTGAGAACGACCAGCAACGATGGGACGGGGCAACGAAGCATTCACGGATTGTCATCGATCCGAACGAAGTTCGCCCGTCGAGAATGAAATGCCGCCTCATTCCGGCCCGAATACGGGATCCCGGAATGGGGCGGCAGTGGCTTTCTCGCCTGGGACGGTGCAAGCACCGGCCACGAGCGGACACGAGACCGGCCCGTCACATGGCCCGTCACATGGCCCGTCACATGGTTGGTCACATGGCGGCGTCGAGTGCCTCGGCGATGTCACCCTTCTGGGCGATGCCGACGAACTTCTTGGCGATTTCGCCGTTCTTGAGGATCAGAACGGTGGGGATCGACATGATGCCGAACTGGGTCGCGACTTCGCGGTTCGAATCGACGTCGAGCTTGCCGATGCGAGCGCGTCCTTCGTACTCGCCGGCAAGCTCGTCGATCACGGGCGCGAGCATGCGGCACGGGCCGCACCATTCGGCCCAGAAGTCGACGAGAACGGGCTGGTCGGACTGCATTGCGTCAGCGGCAAAGTTGGCGTCGGTGAATTCGTGGACGGCGGTGCTGGCCATGCGATCGATTCCTTGGAGAGGATCTGGAATTCGAGGCGGGACCGAGAAACGGCCCCGAACCTGGGTTCAAACGATTTCGATCGGACGAAGAATCATCCGAGGGTCGGAATCGTACTCGCCTCGCGGCCGCCATGGACGCGAAAGTTTGGATCATCCGGTCATTCCGCGACGGACTTTTTCAGGCACCCCCGGGGTGGGCCGCTGATGCTCCTTTCAACGGATCGAAAAGTCGGAATCTCCGCGACCTTCGATGGCCTCCGCGATTCGAATTCCCCGCTGGTGGCCGGCCACCTCGTGGACTCGGAGCACCGCTGCACCTCGTCTCCAGGCTTCAATGGCGGCGACGATCGACTCCCCATCACGATCCGCGGGGGCCTTCGCCCCGGTCAACGCCCCCAGAAAGCTCTTCCGGCTGGCTCCCACCAGAACCGGACGCCCATCGGCGACCAGCCGCGGCAGGCCTTGGAGGAGCGCAAGATTCTGCGAGACTGATTTTCCAAATCCCAGCCCCGGATCGACCGCGATCATCGAA
>CAJWFU010000081.1:0-7690 GCA_913031315.1 uncultured Phycisphaerae bacterium
GCCCTTCTTGATCACGACGACACTCGGACCCATGTCCATGATGGCCTTGGCGGCCGTGAACGGGTTGCGGTGCTCCGTCAGCAGCAAGGCCTCGGAATCATTGATGACCAGACCATCGATCTCGCCAAGAAGACCGACCAGGTCATCGCGAGCGATGTTGATCCAGAGGTCCATGGTGTCGGCCACCGTGAACTTCCGATTGGGCAGATGCTCCAGGAAGCCACGCTGGACGCCTGGATGCGTGTTGGCCAGGAAGACGATCTCACTGTCCTGAAAGGCCGCTGGGATCGAAGGAGGGGCTTCCTCAAGGACACCAAGGTCCGTGAAGAGCGTCTCCCGGTCATTCATGTTGTCCAGATACTTGCCGCCCCAGCGGAACGTCTTGGAACCAGCTCGCTCCTCGAGGCCCGCGAGATCGATGCCAGGGAACGACTCGAGCATGCTTCGATGATCCGCAGGCCAGTCATCCCCTACTGCTGCGACGACCCGTGTCGGCACGTAACACGACGCGGACGCCGCGAAATAGGCGCATGAGCCACCAGGGATCTCCTTGGCGGAACCGGTCGGGGTTTCAACGGTATCGATGCCGATGGTGCCGGTGACGATCAGGGACATGGAGCAACCTCATGCTTCTATTCGGGATGTATCGATCAGGCGGTGACGCTGGCCGTCATGCTTTCGAAGAGTCGGTCAAGAGTCTGCCCCGGATCGCGGCTCCAACCGGTCAGTGCCTTTCCCCAGGTCATGCGGAGATTGTTGTGAAGCCAGCCTCGCTGGCGAAGGGCGGTCTGGGCGAGGTCCCAGGTCGCATCTCCGGTTCTTCCGCGGGAGAGAGTCTCCCAGGAGTGGCACCTCCTCGGGTCGCGAGCGTGGGATTCAAGGGTTTCCTGCGCCCAGGCGGGAACCGCATCGTATTCGTCGTGAGCGTGCTGGCTCCGGCAGAAATGAAAGGACAATTCCCGCCAGACCAGAAGTTCGTCGAGGAATTTCGCGCCGCCGTCGCCGCCGGCCCGATGGGCGTCGCGAGCCAGCCGGAACGGGGAGACCATGCCGTGGTGGATCCAGGGTGAGAGGCCGCTGGTTCCGTCGACCAGCGGATTGTTCCGGCGCCGGTCGTAGGTTCCGAGTCCGTCTTTGAGAAAGGACTCCCAACGATGCAGACCGGCCGACTCGCCGCCTGGCATGTCGGTCACCGGCCCGACCGAATGGTCAAGGGGCCAGCGGCCGGCCAGATCACGAAGAGCGGTGGTGTCGTGGTCACGCAGATCGAGCGCGTCCGCCGGGAGATCCGCCGTGGATGGTGTCGGGGCCGAGAGATCGGACGGGGGCCAGTCTTGATCCAGTCTCGCATTCCACTCCTGCTGGCAGGCGTCACGGAATCGAAAAGCGCGTTCGTGCGTGCCCTTCACCAGTCGTCCGGGCAACAGGCAGGACGCATCGACCATCACCGTGGGGCCGGGCGCTCGCTCGGCCATTTGGTGTGTCCAGGCCGGGTAGGGATTACGAGGAAAGTCTTCGGTCACGAGTACCCTCGCCCGCGCGATCAACCCCCGGAGACCGCTTAATCGGTCCGGTCCGGACGGAGGCGTGATCGACATCATGATGCCGAGGTCTCGCAGTCGCCTTTGAAGTTCGGCCCAGCCCTCGAGCATGAAGATGGTGTGGCGATCATTGGCGAACGGGTGCCGTCCCCCGAATCCGGCGTGGACCAGCAGTGGTCGTTCCACCCGTCGGGCGATCGACGCCGCGACCTCGATGACGGGATTTTCCTCGACCCGGCAGGCATGATGGAGCCAGCACACGACCAGATCCCCATTCGGGGCTTCGAGTCTGGATCCGGGATCGACCAGCGAACAACGTTCCGACAGATGGTGTGGAAGTTCGAACGGCAGCGAGTGTCCGGAACGAATCACGATGATCTGATCCGTCCGAGGCCACCGTCCACGCCGACGACCTGGCCGGTCACCCACGCCGAATCCTCGGAGGCCAGCCATTCGATCACCGGGGCGACGTCATCGGGGGTTCCGATCCGTCCGAGAGGGTGCATCTTTCGAGAATGTTCGAGGGCTCGTTCGCTGGATGTGATCCGGGAGGCCATCGGGGTGTCGACCAACGCCGGCGCCACGACGTTGAAGCGAAGCCCACGAGTGGCGTAGGTCGCCGCGGCGGAACGAGCAAGTCCTTCGACTCCTGCTCCGGCCGCCGCGATGGCTTCGTGGTTCGGGAGCCCGACGGTGGCGGCGACGGTCGACACCAGCACCACGCTTCCCCCGGATTTCATATGACGTCCGGCCGCCCTGACACAGGCGAACGCGGTCGTGAGTTTGGCGGCGATGGTCCGATCCCAGTCGGCCTGAGTCAGCAGGTGAGCGGGCTTGAGCGTGATGCAACCGGCAAGATTCACGATGGTCCGCAACGGCGGCCGGTCCGCGTCGGCCACGAGGTCGCCGACGATCGAGTCGACGTCGTCGATGTTCGATGCGTCACAGATTCGCCGATCTGTGATTTCCGGACATTCACGCATCCGTGATTCCTCACGTCCGACGCCGACGACGGCGAATCCTCGGTTGGTGAGGCGTCGAACCACCGCTCGGCCGATACCGCCTCCCGCTCCGATGACCAGAGCGGTTCCGGATTCCTCATTCTTGATGGGTGCTTGATCGTGCGTCATCCGACGATGAACCTCCTGGAAGAAATTTCGGCTCGCCAACGGCGGGCAGGTACCCGCCGGGCAGGGCGTTCCGTTCGCGGACGTCCCGGGCGCGGCTTCGCCGCCGGGATCCGGGAGTTTCAAGCACGGGCTCGAGCGGGAAGAAATCCCGGAGATGATCGCCGGTTTCGCGATTGAAAGCGATCGGGGGCCCGAACTCCGGGACCCAATCCAAATCGCCGGCGTTGCGAAATGAGCCGAAATCACCCAGTGGGAAGCCGCACCCGGGAGCCGAGTGAGCGACAATACCCGCATGATCGAAGAATCAATCGGTAGAGCGGATCGAACACTGAAGGAACTGCTCGAGGATGCGTGGGCCGGGCTGACCGCGGCGGTGAAGGAAGGCCGGCATGAATGGCATCTTCCCGTCATCTCCACCACGACATCCGACGGATGGCCTTCAGCGAGGGTGGTGGTGCTGAGAGGAGTCTGGCCGGAGACCCCGGAAGGGCCAATCATCTCCTGTCACACGGACGTGCGGAGCGAGAAGGTTCGCGAACTCGGCTTTGAATCCGGGGGGTCCAGGCCGATGGCCTGGACGTTCTACGAGCGAGGCCGCAAGGTTCAACTTCGAGTTCGAGGGGAGACCAAGGTTCATGCGAACGACGACGTCTCCAATGAGGCCTGGAGTCGGACACCGACCACCAGCCGCCGCTGTTACATGGCACCCCACGGGCCGTCTGGTCGCCTCGACTCATGGCATCCGAACCTCCCGGACGCGTGGCGCGCGTCGGTGCCCGACGAGGCGTCCAGTGAAGCGGGGCGAGCGAACTTCGCGGTGATCCGAACCCAAATCTCGCGACTTGAGCGACTCGAGCTTCATCACGACGGTCATGTTCGAAGTGCGTGGGTCTGGGACGGTGCGAATCTGATCGATTCGACCTGGCTGGCGCCCTGATCAGGCGACCTTGCTCGGATGGTTCACTCGCCAGGCCGCAAGGAGGATCCCTCCAAACGGAATCCACCAGATCAGATCATTGGTCAGGATCGTCCATCCGAATGACCAGTCGATGGCCCCTCGGCTGGCCGCCCAGGCGAAGCCGATGGGTCCGAAGATCTTTCCGAGAAGCCCGACCAGAATGATCGGCCAGTGTCTGATCGGATCACGGCTCGCGGCCAGATATCCAACTCCGTAGACGCCGATCACCATCCCGAGGCACTGCCAGATGGCCCTGCCGGGGTCCGGCAGAGGGTCCATCCCGGCCAGTTGGAAGGGGAGATCCGGGGTGAGAATCACCGGGATGCCCCAAAGCAGGTTGTAGATGCCGGCTGCAACCAGCCAACCGCGCATCCAACGTCGAGGGGCGAAAGCGGGGGAGGCTGGATCGTGGGGTGGCGTCATGGCTCCGGCTTCGATTCAACCCGGGAATTGGATGCTGAAACGGTCTCGGGCGTCGGCCGCCGGCGGGGGGTCACCGCCGAAGGCTGGCCCGGCCACTGTCCATTTCGGTGCTGGTGAGAATGATCCGATCGAATCGGGTGGTGGAGTTCTCGGTTTGGATCCAGCGTTTGAGGACTCCGCCGTCGATGACCATGGCAGCATCATCGCTCATGCGAACGGTGGCCGACGGACCGTAGATGAAACCGGGCGACAGAATCGTGGCGTCATCACTCAAAGTGATCGTGGATGCCGCCGCCGTGATCAGCAGGGCGTCCGCCCAGTCATCGCCGATGATCGGGTCTCCGGTGAGCCGGCCGAAATCCTGAATCAGCAGATTCCCGGAATCAAGGAGCTGGATCATGGCGTCGACGAGGACGACTTCCGCGTTTCCAGTGATCTGAAGTCCGAGTCCGCCGAACTGGTGAACTCCGGGGAGGAGCCGGAGCGTTCCGGTACTGACGGTCACGCCACCGGGATGTCGACCGGATTCAAGATCAAAGACCTCTCCGGGTGCCAGGTCCGGAGGGGGGCTCGCGAGGTTCTTGTTGATCGTGAAGGGAATTCCCACGAACGGATCGTCGAGGGGATCGGCGCCGATTTCGATCGTGCCCTCGACGTTGGAGGCGTCTCCGGGGAGAAGATCGCCGGTGATCCGCAGTGCGGGCGTTTGAAGCAACGCTGAATCCCCGATTTTCGCAGCCTGCGAACTGGTGGAAACGACCGCCACCTCCCCGAAGGAGTCCTGAAGAGAAGCCTGGGAGAGCGAGAGTGCATTCTTGCTGCTCGCTTCAAGCAGGAGGAGCGACGTCGATGCGGGCCGAGGATTCCACGTGGCGATGCCCGAGCGTTCGAACGTGATGTCCGCGAGTGAGAGGATGTTCGGAAGCAGGAATCCCGGAGCCGAGTTGGGGGCGTTGCCGCCCACTCGAACCGTCACCTTGACGGCATCGCGGGCATCTGGATCGGCCGTGAAAATTCGGTTTTCCGAATCCCAGGTGCCGGTGTGCAGATCACCTCCGGGAAGATCGCCGGGGACTTCGATGATCAGATCGCCGCCGGCACCGGTATTGCCGCTGGTGGCCAACATCGCTGAATCACGGAATACGGCGAAGCCTTCAGGTAACCGGGCGGCGGCCGCCAGGGCGCCGGCATCCGCGGCGATCTTGGATTGCTGCAGGGACCGAAGGACGAGTCCGAATTCGATTCCCAGCCAGGTAAACGCGATCATCGCCGGCAGGGCGACGAGGAGCTTGATGCTGGAGATTCCGCGGCGACTCGTCATATCCGGTTTCCCTCGAACTACTTTTTACAGATTCGACCCGTGTAGCCTTTGATCCGATACACCATCATGAGAGAAGGTGTGCAGGAAGGCCAGCGGATTTTGCAGTCCCACCTCTTCTTCCAGCAGGTCGATTTGTGGCTTGAAAGCCTTTGGAACACTTCATGATCTTAGCGACGAGTTCAGTATCAACGGTCGGCCCTCCGATTTGGATCTGGATCCTGCTGTTGGTGGCCTGTTCTGTGGCCGCGGTCACGGATATTCGTGAAACCCGTATTCCGAACTGGCTGACGCTTCCGCTCATTCTTACCGGGCTCGTGCAGGCTCCGATTCTCGGTGGTCTGCCGGGACTCGGAGATTCCGCCATCGGTATGGTGATCGCGAGCGCCCTTTTCATATGGGCGTACGCTTTTTTCGGGGGCGGTGCCGGCGATGCCAAATTCATGATGGGGCTCGGGCTCTGGCTCGGCTACGAAGCCGCTTTCGTGGTCACCGTGGCGATCACCATCGTGGGCTTCGTGTTCTCGATGTTCGGAGTGGTGATCCGGGGGGACATTCGGGACATACCCATCGTGATCCTCACCGGATGGGCTCGAACCGGCCGGGCGGTGGGGCGGGTCTTGACGGGGCAGATAATCGAGCGTTCCGCCGAAGAGATCGAGGCGGCCACCATCAAGGGTCGTCGGCGACCTAAGGGATGGATCCCCTTTGCTCCGGCGATTTTGGGAGGCACACTCCTCGGGTGGTGGTACCTTTCAACCTACGGGCCGATCATATGAACCACAGCAAGACATTGAAACGCCACCGACGACGAGGGATCGAGTCCATCGAGCTCCTTCTGGGGCTTCCGGTACTGCTCCTGGTCGTTGCGGCTGGTTTCGAGTACGGATGGATGCTGCTCAAGACCACTCAGCTTGATCATGCGGCCCGAGTCGGGGCCCGAGTCGCGTCTCTGGCAGGCGCGGACGGGGTCTCTGTTGCAAATCGGGTCACTGAAACGCTGGAGGCCTCTGGAATCAAAGGCGCTACCATCGAGGTCTTCCCCGGTGAACCGGGAAGCATTCCGGCTGGCTCGATCGTAACTGTTTCAGTAGAAGTGAATTACGCGGATTCTTCGCTGCTCGGCCTGGGGACATTCATGCCGCTTCCTGATTCGATTCGGGGTCAGGCCGCAATGGTCCGAGAACCTTGAGGAGGTTTGTGAGGACTGCGGCCTGATGATCCGGTACCAATCCTCAACCTCGGAGTGACAGGCCCCGGACTCCCGTTATAGTCGATTGAGTTCTTCTCTCACCTTGAGTGCCTGAAGTGCTCAACGTCCATCTTTCTTGATTTCAGATTCAGACCGAGGTCTCAGAATGCGCCAAATAACCATGATTGTGCTTGGTCTTGGGCTCGCTCTCGGAGCGGCAGCCTTGGTCTCCGTGCTCCAATCGGGCCTCGTGGCTGCCAACTCGGCGGAAGCCGCGGCGGCATCCGCATCGGCGCCCTCGTCCGCGAGCGGCCCGGATGAGGTGCTGGTGGCGGTGCTCGCTCGTGACCTGCAATCCGGCCATCGGATCACGCCCGACGATCTGTCGGTCGAGGTGGTCGATGCATCGGCCGACCTCAATGGTGTGGTACGGACTCCGCTGGCGGTGGTCGGGCGTGTCTTGATCGCGTCGGGAGTCAAAGGGGAACTTCTCCGAACCATGAACCTCGCAAGGCCCGGAACCGGTGCCTCCATCGCCGCCCAACTGCAGCCTGGTGATCGGGCCGCGACGGTGACGCTGAGAGATGTGGGTGCGAAGGTGATCCTGTATCCCGGTGCAAAGGTGGACGTGCTCGCGACCATGCAGCTTCTCGACGGTCGGAATCAGCGACGAACAGCGACTCGAACCATCCTTCAAGATCGTCGAGTCCTCGCCGTCGACGATGAAATCGCCGGCGGAGAAGTCGCGGCGATCGACGACGACGGACGTCGTCGTCCCGTGGCGAGATCCATCACGGTCACGCTCGCCGTCCGGCCGGGAGAGGTCGAGAAACTGGAGTTGGCGAGTGAGCAAGGGACGATCGGCCTGGTGCTGAGGCCCATGGAAGGCGACGTTTCGGCGGCGAATTCCGTGGCGACGGCGGAGACCATGTTCGGAGAATCCAAGGCTCGCAACGCTCCTCGGATTCAGGACGACTCCGCGGTTCTGGCGCCCGCCCCTCCGCAGGGACTCGATGCGGACTGGTGGGACATGGTCGTGATTCGCGGCGGAAAGTCTGAAGGTCACCGTTTCGATTCTGAATCCGAAGAACAAGAAAACTGACTCACTGTTGCTCCCCGGGGGGGGCG
>CAJWFU010000082.1:0-7658 GCA_913031315.1 uncultured Phycisphaerae bacterium
CCCCGTTGCAGACCACCAGGTAGTCATCCTCGGCGAAGCTGTAGACCAAGACATCATCCAGACAGCCGCCCTGCTCGTTGCAGACCAGGGAATATCGCACCTGACCGGGAACCATGCCTCGAATCAAACGGGTGCAGACCCGATCGAGGAAACGTCGGGCATGACGCCCTGAAATTCGAAGGCGGCCCATGTGCGAGACATCGAAGAGGCTGCCACTGGATCGCGTCCAGAGATGTTCCTCCCCGATGGAGCCGTAGTGGAGCGGAAGTTGCCACCCGGCATAGGGGACGAGTTTCGCCCCTTGCTCGACGTGAAATGCCTGAAGCGGCGACGACTGGAGATCGGCGGTATCGGTCATGGCGGCACAGTAGCGATGCGGGTGCCCTCTCGCCACCAATCGACATTCCGTTCGTAGGGATCAGGGGATCTGGAGGAAGCCGCGAATCCGAGGCTTCACTTGCCCCGGCCCCTCCTGAAATCGACGTTTGGGCAGCGGCCCCGAGGGGGTCGCCCCCAGGGAGATGAGAAGGAGTTACGTCATGCCCAATCAGACCCACGCCACCAACGAGAATGATCGAGGGACCCTCTTTCGGCTTGCGATGGTGGCCATTGCAGCCGGCCTCCTGTTCGCCGTCTTCGTCTGATTCAGATCGACCTTTGAACGTGGCGACCGCCACCCAGTCACCAGAACCCCCGCGACCGCGACGCCCCGGCGTCGCGGTCGCCACGTTCCGTGACGGGTCCGCGGTATCCTTCCGTTCTCCATGCGACCGTGTCCTCCGAACTCCAGCCCCCCGTCGACTTCAGCCCTTGCGGGCCGCAGATCGTCGCAGGCGCCCTCCGCCGAACGCGGCGGACGAGTTCCCGGCCGATTCCGGCTGCTGGCCGTTCTGCTGATGATGCTCGGCGGTCTCTGGTGTCCCGTGGTCGCAACGGCAGCCCCGGGGGTCTGGCAGGAGATCGAGGACGAGACCTACGCGGATCGACCGATTTCCGAAGTGGACCTTGAAGGCCTCGAACGGGTCCAGGAGAGACTGGTCCGGAACAACCTCCGAACCGCGAGCGGACAACCATTTGAAGCCGGGACCATTCGGGAGGATGTGGCGACCCTCTATCGACTCGGCCAGTTCGAGACGGTGACCGCGGATGCCATCCTTCAAAACGATGGCAGCGTTCGAGTGGTCTTTCGGCTGGCCGAACAAGCGATCATCCGCGAAGTCCAGACCGTCGGGAACACCCTGGTCTCGGACCAGGAACTGCGAGCGGAGATTCCGCTCTACGCGGGTGGCCCACGTGATGACTTTCTGGTTGAACAGGCCCTGCTGCGAATCAAGGACCTGTATCGCACCAAAGGGAACTATCTCGCCGAAGTGCGAGTCGATGAATCGAGACTCGAGGACGCGGGGATCCTGATCTTCGTGATCGTCGAAGGGCCTCGGGTTCGAATCAAGGAAATCGAGTTCGTCGGCAATCGTCATTACGACGCCGCCGAACTGGGCTCCAAGATCCAGACCAAGCCGTCGATCCCCTTCTTCCGCAAGGGGGAACTCGATCCCAATCGATTGATCGACGATGTCGCCGCGCTCGACGCCTTCTACAAGGCCCGCGGATGGGTCGACGTACGAGTCGATCACCGCGTGATGCTGAGTCCGGACTCCAAGAACGCCAAGGTCGTCTTCGTGGTCGACGAAGGACGTCGCTACCGTCTCCGCCGTATCGACATCACTTCACTGGGCGGATCCGATTCACCCTTGAATCTGTTCACCAGCGAACAGTTGCTCTCCCTCGCCAAGCTCCGACCGGGAGCCCCCTACGAACGGCCACGAGTGGATGGCACCATCGACGCCATCCGCGATGCCTACCGGCAAATGGGTTTCGTGGACGTCCAGGTCTCCGAGCAGAGCGTCCGGGTCGGAGAACAAGCCGAACTCGACATGCTCATCTCCGTTCAGGAGGGCCGCCAATCCACCACGGGCCTGATCCAGATCCAAGGGAACTTCCTCACCAAGGACAAGGTGATCCGCCGCCTCATCCGCGTTCGTCCCGGCCGCCCGCTGGACGGAATCCAGGTCAACGATGCGGAGAATCGAATCAATGCGACCGGACTCTTCAACGACGTCCGGGTCGCGGTCCAGCAACCGGAAGTCGACAACCCCGAAGTCCGCGACATCATCGTCGAGATCAAGGAACGAAACACCGGTTCCTTCAACTTCGGCGCCGGTCTCGCCTCCGACAGCGGAGTCTTTGGAGAGTTCTCGTTCCGCCAGCAGAACTTCGACATCGCGGACTTCCCCATGACGGCCGAAGAACTGCTCGCCGGGCGGGCGTTCCGCGGTGCCGGCCAGGCGTTCGACCTCTCTCTGGCGCCCGGCAACGAAGTCAGTTTCTACAACCTGTCCATCACCGAACCGCATCTCTTCGAGAGCGACATCTCGGCCCAGGCTTCAGGCTACTACCGCACCCGCATCTACCGGGAATACGACGAGTCGCGACTCGGAACCTCGCTCACCCTGGGCCAACGGCTGGGTGACGTGTGGGTGGGCAACGTCTCTGCGGGTCTCCAGCGGGTCGAACTGACCAACTTCACCGACACCACCACACCGATCCAGAGCTACGACGATCGAGGCCCCGATCTCTTCGCCCTGATGACCGGTTCACTTCGACGAACCACCTTCAACGACCCCTTCCGACCCAGCAAGGGATCCGCGGTCACCCTGGCGGTCGGCAAGGCGATCCCACTTCAGGGAGAGGTCGACTTCTGGCAGATCGATGCGGCTTTGACGAGTTTCATCAAGATCAGCGAGGACTTCCTCGGCCGGAAACAGGTCCTGAAATTGAAGACCGAGGTCGGCTGGATCTTCGCGGGCAATGCGCCGACCTACGAGAAGTACTACCTGGGCGGTCGGAGTTTCCGAGGCCTCGACTTCCGAACGGTCAGTCCGAAGAGCACCGAGTCCTTCACGGGTGCCACCATTTCACCCGAACCGGTGGGTGGAGACTGGCTGTTCTTCGCTGGAGCGCAGTACGAAGTCCCGCTGGTCGGCGAAGGCCTCGCCGGAGTGATCTTCATGGACACCGGAACCGTCACCGACACGCCGGGATTCGAGGACTATCGCGTCTCCGTCGGCGTGGGAATCCGGCTCTATCTTGCCGCTCTTGGTCCCGCCCCGCTCGCCTTCGATTTCGGGTTTCCCCTCAAGAAGGAAGAAACCGATCAGGTTCAGGTCTTCAGTTTCAGTGCCGAACTGCCCTTCTGATCGCCCTCCAAGCCCGACTCCCGTACAATCACGCGGTCATTCCGCCCTCTCGGAGTTCGTCGAAATGCCCGACGTCAGCACACGCCAATCCCACCGTCTTCATCGCTTCGCGGCCCCGGCCGCCATCACGATGGCACTCGTCCTCTTCGCCCTCAGCATCGCCGTGGACGCCTCTCGACCGATCCGCATCGTCGCCGACCCGACGCCCGTCGCGGTGGTGAACGTCTCCCGAATCTTCGACGAAATCGACGAGCGATCCGAGTGGGACATCCGCATCGAAACGATCCGTTCGTCGATCCAGCAGGAAGCAGCCGGCCGGAAGGCGGCCATGGAACGACGCCTCGCCGAGAGCGAGTCGGCCCCGGGCGCCGATGATCGCCAGCGGATTCGAGACGAGGTCGCCTTGATGCAGCTTCGTTTCGAGCAGTGGGCTTCCGTGAAGAGTGGCGAGATCGACCGCGAGGAGTCGCTCAAGTGGCGAAGCATCTATCGCAACATGAAGCAAGAGGCCGCACGAGTCGCCGAAGCCGAGGGATTCGCCCTGGTCATGGTTGATGATTCGGTCGGCGCCATTCAGACGACATCCGGCAATCAGACGCCCCTGCAGCAGCAGGTCGTCGAACAGATCATGGATCGCCGGGTGCTCTTCGCTCGTGAGACCATCGACATCTCCGACCAGGTCATCGTCCGCATGAACAACGCGGCCAATGCGGCCCCCTGAACCGAGCCGCCCTTCCCCGTCGCGTCCGTCACCGGAGTCAAACATGTCCCGCACCGTCCGCCTCGCCCTCCTGGGCATCGCCACCGTCGTCGTCCTCGCCGGAGCCGGCCGATTCATCGTCGCCGGTCTGCCCACCCGCCCACCGATCGTGGCCACGATCGACATCGAACGACTCTTCAGCGGCCTTGACATCCTCAAGACCGAGGAAGTCCGGGTCGACGAAGTCGGCGCGAAGTTCGAGGAACAACTGCAGACCCTTCGAGAAGAGATCGAGAACCTGCAGGCCGAACTCGAGAACTTCGAACAGGGCGGCGAAGCCTGGCTCGGCATCAGCCAGAAGGTCGGAGGCGCGATCAGCGAATATCGAGCCATCGAGCAGTTCGCACAGCTCAAGGTCGAAGCCGAACGGTCCAAGGCGATGCGAAACGTCTACGAGGCGATGAAAAGCGAAATCGCCGCCCTCGCGGCGTCCCAGACCCCACCGATCGACTACGTCCTGATCGACGACACCATTCCGGAACTCGAACCCTCGACCGCCGAAGCGATGCAGAAGCAGATCTCCGCGCGACGCATGATCTACGCCACGAACTCGTTCGACATCACCGACCTCATGCTCGCCCGCATGAACGGAAAATCCGGTTGAACATCGCAGGACTGGTCGAGGGAATTCCCACGGCGACCGCCGGAGATCTCGCAGGTCTCGTCTCCGGCGATCTCGAGGGGAATGGAAGCCTTGAGATCGACGGCATCGAAGCACTCGGTGACGCCGGTCCCGGTGATCTCACGTTCATCGGAGATGCACGACACGCCAGACGCTGGGCGGATGCCAAGGCTTCCGTGGCCCTCGTGAATCGTGACCTCGAACTCGGTGACTGGAACACCGAACTCCGAGCCGTGGTGCGAGTCGATGACGCGGACCAGGCGATGATCGTGGTGCTGGAGTTCCTCGAGGAGGCCTGCAGCGAACTTGCGGATCAACCCGCCTCGGGCATCCATCCGAGTGCCATGATCGATCCGACCGCCACCATCGCCGAAGACGTGGCCATCGGCCCCAACGTGGTCATCGGACCTCGAGCATCCGTCGAACACGGCGCCATGCTGGATTCCGGAGTGCGGGTCCATGCGGACGCCGTGGTGGCTGCGGGAGCCTTTCTGCATGCTCACGTCGTGATTCGAGAACGCTGCGTGGTCGGCGAAAACACGATCCTGCACGCCGGGGTGGTGATCGGCAGCGACGGCTTCGGATACCGCCCCGCCCCCGATGGTCGTGGTTTGAAGAAGATCCCGCACCTCGGCCACGTGGAGATCGGGCGCGAGGTCGAGATCGGCGCCAACACCTGCATCGACCGTGGCAAGTTCGGCCCCACGGTCGTTGGCGACGGCAGCAAGATCGACAATCTCTGCCAGATCGGGCACAACTGTCGAATCGGTCGATGCGTGGTCATCAGCGGGCTCACCGGCGTCGCCGGAAGCACCAGCGTGGGCGACGGCACCCTCATCGGAGGGGGTTGCGGCATCGCGGACCACCTCAGCATCGGGGCCGGTTGTCAGCTCGGAGCACGCTCCGGGCTCATGAACGACATCCCCGCCGGTGAGACCTGGGGCGGATTTCCGGCCAAGGAGATCCGACACGCCCTCAAGGAACTGGCGGTCATTCGTAAACTGCCCGAGTGGTCCAAGCGACTCCGCGAATTGTGCGAACCCTCCTGAAACCAATCTGATCCACCTCGACTCTCTACCCCTCTCCATACGAGCATGACCTCCAAGACCCCCGAGACACCCGAGACGCCCGAGACGCCCGAGACGCCCGTCGCGCCTCCGGCCGTGTCCACCAGGCAGCACACCCTGGCGGGAGTCGTTCGATTCGAGGGATTCGGACTGCTGCTCGGTGAGCCAGTGAGTCTCGAACTCGAACCCGCGGAACCCGGCCATGGCATCGTGTTCGAGCGGGTCGATCTGGAACCTCCGGTACGGATTCCCGCGATCGTCGACTACGTGGTTCCCCGCGGGCGAAGAACCACGCTGAGAAGCGGCGAGGCGACGGTGGAAACGGTCGAACACTTCATGTCCGCGCTCGCGGGTCTGGGTATCGACAACCTTCTCGTCCGAATCCATGGTCCGGAACTTCCCGGCTTCGACGGCTCGGCCCCTCCGTTCGTCGAAGGCCTGATGAAGGTCGGCGTGGTCGAACAGGACGCGAGCCGCAAGATCTTCGACCTTCGAGAAGCGATCGTCATCGACGAAGGCGATGCGATGATCGCGGCGATCCCCCATGATGCCCCCGGCATGCGAGTGGTCTTCGACCTCGATTATCGCGACCACAGCGATCGCCTGCCGCGGCAGGTGTTCACCTGGGACACCGCCGAAGGGGCCTATCCGGAGGAAGTCGCCCCGTGCCGGACTTTCAGCCTTGAACACGAAGCGAAGGCGATGTGGGAACGCGGCATCGGTCGGCACCTCACCTACAAGGACGTGCTGGTGATCGGCGAAAACGGACCGATCGAAAATGCCTATCGCTTCGATGACGAGCCCGTCCGGCACAAGGTTCTTGACGTCCTGGGAGACCTTTACCTGATCGGTTGCCCGGTTCGATGCCGGATCGTCGCCCACCGGTCCGGCCACGGGCTCAACCGCCAGCTTGGGATGGCGATCCGGGAACAGATGGCGGCAGTCGATCGACGCACCACCCTGCTCCATGGCCGGGTGATGGACATTCGAAGCATCCAGCGAACTCTTCCCCATCGGTATCCGATGCTGCTGGTGGATCGCGTGGTGGAGATGGACGGCGAC
The DNA here is from genome assembly GCA_913031315.1 of uncultured Phycisphaerae bacterium. GTDB lineage: Bacteria > Planctomycetota > Phycisphaerae > Phycisphaerales > SM1A02. Next base: position 6,769 of record CAJWFU010000082.1, read on the forward strand.
CGACGGGCCGTCGGCATCAAGAACGTCACGATGAACGAGCACTTCTTCCAGGGTCACTACCCCGGAACCCCGATCATGCCGGGAGTGCTGATCATCGAAGCGATGGCCCAACTGGGCGGCCTCCTCCTCAGCCAGAGGCTGGAACACACGGGGAAGGTCGCCGTGCTTCTGAGCCTTGACAAGGTCAAGTTGCGCAAGCCCGTCGCACCCGGAGATCAGTTGGTGCTGGAGGCGGAAAACGTCCGAGCAAGCCCGAGACTGGGTCATGTTCGATGCCGAGCCATGGTGGATGACAAGGTCGCGGCCGAAGCGGACATCAAGTTCATGCTCGTCGATGCTGAAGCCGCCAGTCACTGAGCCGGGACGAACAGACCCATCGCCCCGTTTGCAATTGACCGATAACCATCACGTTTCCCGTGATTTCCATCACCCAAGTGACGAGAACACCCAGCTTCTTCGCCCCGGAACGGCACGCAGGCTGGATGCCGGACCGAATCCGACCGATGACAACCCGGTTATGACCCTCGCCCGTTCGTCCCCCCCCTCCGGAACGACCCGCATGCGCGTGCTCCTCGACGATCAGAACTGCTTCATCGACGTCAACACCATCGGCGAGGCGGTGGCCGCGGCCGCCGATGCCGCCGAACAAGCCGGCCGGCTGGTGGTGGAAGTCCGCGTGGATGGCGACTCCCTCTCGGACGAACAGCTGCAGGATCCGGGCCGACTCGAAGCCACCGCGGAAGAAGTCCAACTGCTCACCACCACCATGAACGTCCTGCTCCGAGAGACCTTCCTTCACGCGGCCCAGGCCCTGCTGGAAGCGGACGCCGTCCAACGGAACGCCGCGGAACTCATGCAGGGTGGTCAGGCCGCGGAGGGGATGCAGTCCC
>CAJWFU010000083.1:0-7624 GCA_913031315.1 uncultured Phycisphaerae bacterium
TCCACCAACGCCCCTCGTTCTTCAAGCAATCGTTGGATCGCATTCCGAATGGTCGGCTCGTCGTCGGCGACCAGCACTCTTCGGCCGCGAACCAGGGGGTCGTCCACGGGCTCCCCGTCGCTTTCCCCGGCGCCGAGGATCGTCCGCGGTCCGCTTGAGCAGGCGAGCACGCGTTCGCGAGCGGTTTCCACTCCCGCAAGGATGGCGTCGAGCTTGGCGGCGAGGCTTGCGTCGCCGATGTAGGTGGCCCGGATCTCCGCCGCATTCCGGCTGATGGTGTCGAGGGGCTCCCCCAGCTCGCCCAGAACCGTGGTGGAGAATGTGTGGTTGGTCGTGTAGCGCTCGACCACCAGCATGTCGAGAATGTTCACCGACATCGCGATGTAGCGGCCGTAGAGCTCGACCAGGAGTTGGTCGCGTTCGTCGAAGGCATCGACCCGGTTGGACTCGATGTTGAGGACGCCCACCACCCGGTCTCGCAACCGGAGCGGAACGGTGAGGCTGCTGGCGGCGTCCGGAATTCCGGTCTGGTAGCGGGGGTCCTTGCAGATGTCCCGGCAGAGATAGGCTTTTCCGGTCGCGGCGACCCAGCCGGAGATGCCATTGCCGTCGGCTCGGGCGAAGATCCGCTCGCCGATCGAAAGCGGGTCCATCCCGGAGCCCATGACCAGCTCGAGCTGCCCGGTGCGTCGGTCGACCAGTCGGACTTCGAAGTGCTCGAAACCGATCACCGAGCGGACGGTCCGCACGATCTTGTCTTCCACCAATCGAAGTCGAGAGGCGACGTCGAGAGGGTTGACGGTGTCTGGATCCAGATCGAGGAGATCACCACCGGCTCGATCGATCTCCTCGATCATCGATTCGGTGCGCTTCAACTCGGTGACGTCGGAAACGAGAGCCGCCACCGTGTTGTGGGCCGGGTCATCGGGCATCGGTGAGCAGAGGACTTCGAAAGCCCGCTCGCCGTGTCGGAAATCGATCCGCATGCTCTCGCCGGCTTCGATCTCGGGATGCTGGGTGAATTCTTCGATCGCTTCGCGGCAGGCATCGCCGAAGAGTCGGAGCATTTCAGGAGAGTGAGCGGCCAGTCGGTCGTTCATCCAGACGATTTCGCCGTTGCGGACCACCACCGCGACCCCTTCGCCGAAGCCGTCGAGGGCCGCGGCCACTCGCGGGTCGGCGGGGATCCCCGGCCCGGAACCGGTTTCGGAGCCCGACTCCACCATCTCGCAGGTATCGCGCAGGAGGGCTGAAACCACGTCCGGGATGCCTGCGAGGAAGTCCTCGGCCGGCATGGCGGGTGGGAGTAGTAATCTGGCTCTGGGGTGCGGTCTGGGTTCAGGCATCGCGGGGATCTCCGCAGTTGTCGTGTTCAATCCTACCGGGCTCGCCCCCTTCGAGGGAGAGTCGCGTCGCGAAAGACCCACTCGCGATAGAATGCGAGCTTCCCGGGGCGGACCACTCTTCCTTCGCGAACTTCGACGAAACGACTCGCGAGCCACGCATCAGACGATGATCGAAGCGACGGGCATCACCCGAAGGTACGGACGATTCACCGCGGTGCGGGATCTCGATCTCGAGGTTCCTTCCGGTGTGGTCTGTGGCTTGCTCGGCCCCAACGGCGCCGGGAAGACGACGACCATCCGGATGATCACCGGCATGCTTCCTCCGGACGCCGGTCAACTTCGCGTCATCGGGAGATCGATGCCGGCGGAACGCCGAGAGGCCCTGGCGAGAATCGGCTACCTCCCGGAATCAGCCCCCTCGAATCCCGAAATGCGGGTGGTCGAGTACCTCCGATTCCGGGCCCGGCTGCTGGGGCTTTCTCGCCGAGCGCGAGAGTCCTCGGTGGCGGAGAGCCTGGCGGCCTGTGACCTGTTGGGCGTGGAGCGACGTCTGGTCGGCCAACTGAGCAAGGGATTCCGGCAGCGAGTCGGCCTCGCGGCCGCCCTCCTGGGGGATCCGAAACTGCTGGTGCTGGATGAACCGACGGTGGGACTCGATCCGCGGCAGCTCCGCGACTTTCGTTCACTGGTCCGTCGGCTCGCGGATCGGCGAACGGTGCTGCTTTCAAGCCACATCATGCAGGAGATCGAAGCGGTCGCCGATCGGGTGGTGTTGATGCATCAGGGGCGAAAACTCGCCGACGACACGGTCGAGTCCTTTCGGCTCGGCGGGGAGAACGGCGGCCGGACGGTGATTCGGGTCGCTCGCGATGAACGGCCCGATGCGGGAGATCTTCTGATGGCGACGCTCCGGCCGTTACTCGGCTCCGAGGGCGTTCACTCCGACGTTCACTCCGGCGTTCACTCCGAGCCCACGATCTCCGAGAACCGGATCGAACTGGTGGTGCCGGGAGGCGATCGGACGGAGGCGGTGGGGCGACTTCTCGCGCCGACGCCGTTGGTGGTTCTCGAACTCCGATACGAACGGCCGGATGTGGAATCCGTGTTCCTCGATCTGCTGGAGCGGAACTCGCCCGATCGAGGCGGCCGATTCGAGGGAGCGAACCAATGAAGGGCGTCCTGGCCATTGCGAGGCGGGATCTTGCCTCGACCTTTCTCGTACCGACCGGCTGGATCGTGCTTGCCGGCTGGGGGCTGCTCGCGGCTCTGGTCTTCGTGTTCGCGACGTTCAGAGAAGGGCAGCCGGCGACGCTGCGAGTCGTGGTGTCGATCGCAGGATGGGCGATGATGATCATTGCGCCGGCAGTCTCGATGAGAAGTTTCGCGGAGGAGGCCAGGTTGGGGACCCTCGAGGTTCTCCTGACCTCGCCGCTTTCCGCGATCGAACTCGTCCTCGGCAAACTGCTCGCCGCGATCGCGGTGCTCGGGGTGCTGGCCATCCCCGTGCTGGTGCTGGCTGGAGTCGCCGAGGCCTACGGCGATCCCGACCCGGGGGAGCTCGCGACCGGTCTGCTTGGTCTGCTCCTGCTGGGAACGACGCTGGTTTCGATGGGGATCCTGGTCTCGACCCGGACTTCCAGCCAGGTGGTCGCCTACCTGGTCACGTTCTTCGTGTGGTTCATCCTGATTCTTCTCGCCAAGGGGCTTCCGGCGATCCTGCCCGAGCTCCTGCCTGCGACCTTCATCTCCAGCGGGCGAACGCTTGCCTGGATGGATCTGGTTCGCGGTCTCGACCCCATCGAACGACTGGATGATTTCGCCATCGGTCTCTTCGACTCGGGGAACGTGGCGTTCTTCGCGGGGCTGGTGATCTTCTTTTCACTGGCCTCCGCCTTCTCGCTGGCCGGCCCGCAGCGTCCGAAGCCGCGGACCGGTTTCAGGCGTCTTCTGGCCGGCGGTTTCGCGTTCACCGGTCTTCTCGGTCTGGCGGTCGCGGTCGGCGCGGGGGCCAGTCTGCTTTCCGCGCCGATGCTGCGAGTGGAGGCGGATCTGACCAAGACCCGTGCCTATTCGCTCCGGCCGTCCACGGTCGAACTTCTGGAATCGCTTGAACCCGGATGGTCGATTCGGATGTTCGTCGCCGAGGACGATGCCGATCCGGTCACCATGCGGCTGGTCGACGAGGTCGTCGCCCGAATGGATTCCACGACGCCGTCGTTGACCGCGGAGCGAATCGATCCGGTCGATCCCCGTTCCGTCGGGCGATATGAAACGGTGCTCGAGTCCTTCCTTGAGCGGGATGCGGTCGCGATCGCGATCTGGGAGCAGGAGATCGGTGCCGGTCTGGAGGCATTCGAAGAACTCCGAGCCTACGGGCGGGCGACCGGCCCGAAAATCGTGACGGTGATCGACGGCTTGAATCCCGGCGATCCGGCGGTGGAGGTTCTGGAACGAGTGGGCCTCGGTCTGGGCACCCTTGCCGAGGAGGGCGGGGTGTTCACGGACTTCGTGGAGGAGAATCTTCGAAGCACGGTGCGGCGGCCCCTGCCGAACTGGCGACTGGCCCGGGCCAGTGTGGCGGGCAACAACGCCAGTCAAGCCACGGAGCTGGAAGTTCTCGCGGACGCGCTTCGGGGCTGGACCGTGGACCCGGCCCTCTCGCCGTTGATTCGTGACTGGGCCGTGCGGACGTTGCCGTCGTTGGAAAAGGTCGCGGGAGGCTTGCGTTCGACCGCCACCACGTTGGAGACCCTCGAGCGTCGTCATCCGCTTTCGATCGCGGTGCTCGCCGATTCCATCGCGGAGGGTGATCTCGCGGTGGTGGACGGCCCGCCGGGCTCGCTGGTCATTCCCGCCTGGAAGCTTTTTCCCTCCAGTGCGATCCGGGAGTCTGATGCCGGTGCGGTGGTTGGCTTCGATCGCCGATTCCAAGGCGAGGAAATGCTGGCCTCCGCGATCCGGGCGCTTCAGATTGGTGTGATGCCCCGCGTGGTCATCGTCCATTCCGAGGATCGCACCATGTTGCGTCCCACCGACGAAGGCATGGAATACGCCGCGATCACCGAAGCTCTTCGCACCGCGCGGTACGAGGTCCTCGAGTGGATTCCCGGGCGGACCGAACGCCCGGTCGATGATCTTGATCGAGTGACGGTCTGGATGGTGATGCCGACGTTGCAGCGAACGGGGCTCGAGTACGACGAGACGGAAAAGGCGGTGCTTGCCGCAGCCACCGAGTTGATCGCGGCGGGGGAGCCGGTCCTTCTGACCGTGTCCCGGAGTCTCCTGCCGATGGTGGGTCAGCCTGATCCGTGGTCGAACGTGGCCGCCGGTCTCGGCGTCACCGTGGACACCGGCCGAGTGGTGTTCGAATGGGCTCCGGAACTCGCGGACGAGCTTCGGGCCGGTGGCTCGGTGGTCACCTATCAAGAAGTCGACGTCTCACCGGTGACACCTTCCGCCGACGGTTCGGCCGCTCCGGTCGCGACCGCATTGCGAGGAAAGCGGCTCTTTCTCTCGCATCCGACGCCCGTGACCGTCGCCGATGACGCCGTGGCCGATTCGGTGGTTCTGTCCGCCATTCCCCCGCGTCCGCTTCGCTGGATCGAGTCCGATTGGCGGGGCGACGGGGCTCGGATCTCCGGGCCGCCGGAATCCGGGGTCGATGCCGATGGAGCGACCTACTTCGAATCTCCGGTTCCGGTCGCCGTGGCGGTCGAGACCGAGGGGTTTCTCGGTGATCCGCAGCGTCTGGTGGTGGTCGGATCCGGCGGTTGGCCGTTGTCGGCGATCGTGAACGAATCCGGGAGTCTCGGTGACCAACGCCTGGTGCTGGCGAACCCCGGGAACCGCGAACTCGCCTTGAGCGCCGTGGCGTGGCTGGCCGGATTGGATGAACTCGTGGCGACCGCGGCGACCGGCCGCGAGATATCACGTTTTCAGGGTGTGAGCGGAAGCATTCGGACGATCTTCGGATTCCTGCTCCCCGTGGTTCTCGGCATCGGACCTCTGGTCCTTGGGGCCGGACTTTGGAGTTGGCGGAGGTCTGGCCGATGAACGGACGAGTCGTTCTCTTGATCTGGGTGGTCGCGATTGGATTGATCCTGTCCGCAAGGGTCGCCTGGCAAGCCTCTTCGGAAGCACCGACTGCCGCTTCAAGTGCGCTGGTGCACGCGACGCCGATCCCCGTCGATGACGTCGATCGGGTCGAGATCCGACGTCCCGGGCCTTCGCAGGAGTCGGCTTCGATCGAGGTCGTCTTCGAGCGAAATGATGAGGGCTGGCGGCAGGTGGAACCCTTCGAGGTCGCTGCAGACGGTTTCGCGGTTCGGCGGGTGGTACTGGCCGCCGCGGACCTCTCCGCGACCCGTCGGAATCAAGTCGAGGAACTTGCCGATGGCGGTGGACTTGAACGGGTAGAACTGGCGACGCCCGATTCAAACGTCACCCTGACCTGGCCCGGAGGGCGGACTTCGATCGATCTCGGGGCTCGTACCGTCGCCGGTCGGGCCTGGATCCGGATCGATGATCGGGACGAAGTGCTGGTGGTCAACGATGCGTTGCACGAGCAGGCAGTGGAGGATGACCCTCGAAACTGGCGGTCTCGTCGGCTTTTCCCGGGCGATGCCGAAATCACCGAGTTCCGTTCGGCCAATGGTGATTCGGTCACCAGGCTTCTTCGTGACGGACGCCGATGGTCGATGACCTCGCCGGCCAGGACCCGGGCCGATGCCGCGGCGATCGATCGGCTGGTCGCGATCGTCGGACGAATCGAACATGACGGCTTCGTCACGGACGCCCCGAAGGAACTGTCCAGGTACGGACTGGAAGATCCGGCGGCGATCATCGACGTGGTACGAGATGACGGCGAGGTGGAGCGGCTGCTGATCGGCGGGCCGGCGGGGCTGGTCGGGCGGGGGCGTTTCGCGATGATCGACGGCGTGCCCACGGTCTTCCGAATCGATGAGTCGACGCTTCGAGGGCTTTTGCCCGCGGTGGCGTCCTTCATAGATTCCACCGGAACCGGGGTCGACGTCGCAGACGTTCGCTATCTGGTCATCGACACCGAACAGGGACGGGTCCGGCTTGACCGTGACCTCGATCGATGGACGCTTTCCATCGACGATGGGCCGGCGACTCCCACCAGTGGGGCTCGGGTTGAAGCGCTGTTGGCGATTCTTTCTTCGACTGCTGCGACCGAGCTCCAGATTCAGGCTTTTCCTGCTCGCCTTCAGGTCGGCACCATCGTGTTGCACGCCTTCGATGGTCGTCCACTCGATGCGATCCGAATCGCCCGGGAATCGGCGGATGGTCGGTGGGCGACCGAGAACGGAGACGGGGTCCTTCGTCTTCTGCCGGCAAGCACGATCATGCCGCTCACGCCGTCGGCCTGGATCAATGCTTCTCGTTGAATCGGCTCGCGGGGTCTCGGCGTTCCGGGACCGGGCTCTCAATCGCGACGTTGCCACCAGGCCACGGCGTCTCCGCCGCGAACACCCTGCCACACGATTTCGAATCGGCGGTGGTCCAGTCGATCTCGTGGATGTGGCGGGGCTCCGGTCGAGGGTTCGAATCGTTCCGTCGATGTGAATACCAGGGCGGCGTCGATCAACTGATGATCAAAAAGTCCGTGGAGGACGCCGGGCCCGGCCTCGGTGAGGATCGTCGCCACCTCATGATCGCGGGCGAGTGCTTCGAACAGATGCCGGCAGCCTTCCGCGGTCAGGCGTCGGGCGAATCTCGAGGGAGCATCGCTGGAAGCAGGTGCAGCCCAGGGGATGGTCAGGATTTCGACCCCGAGACCTCGCAGCGCATCCGCTCGTTCGGGATGACGCGAGATCGCCTTTTCGTCCGTGATCGCCATCACCGAGCCGCCATCGGAGGCTTGAAGCATTCTGGCCGTCGGCGGAAGTTCGAGATCCGGATCCAACACCACCCTCCGAGGATTTCTGCGTGCTCGACTCACGCGAGCGTCGAGGCGGGGATCATCGGCGAGCACGGTTCCGATTCCAGTGAGGATCGCATCCACCCGGCCTCGTTCCCGGTGCACCATGCGATGGGATGCCGGGCTGGAGATGGTGGGGGGAAGTCCAGGCGGGGCGATGAGGTCTCCATCCGCGGTCTCCGCCCATTTCGCGATGATCCAGGGTCGGCTGGCGTTGATCCGGTGAAGAAAGGATGCGTGTAATCGGCGGACGGCGGGGACGTCGTCGATCACCACGACTTCGACACCCGCGGCCCGGAGGCGGGCGATGCCACCGGCGGCGAGGGGATTGGGATCG
>CAJWFU010000084.1:0-7607 GCA_913031315.1 uncultured Phycisphaerae bacterium
GGATTGGGTCGGCGGCCGCTACTCGATGGATTCCGCCATCGGCCTGAGCACCATGATCGCGGTCGGCCCCAAGCGGTTCCGCGAGCTGCTCGATGGCTTCCACGACATGGACGAGCACTTCCGAACCGCCCCCCCGCGACGAAATCTCCCGATGATCCAGGCCCTGATCGGTCTGTGGTACGCGAGTTTCTGGGATGCGGCCAGCGTCGCGGTCCTGCCCTACGATCAATACCTCGATCGCTTCAGCGCCTATCTCCAGCAACTGGAGATGGAATCCAACGGCAAGCACGTCACCCTCGGGGGGAAGCATGTGAAGGTCGACACCTGCCCCGTGATCTGGGGACAGCCGGGAACCAACGGCCAGCATGCCTTCTATCAGATGATCCACCAGGGAACCCGGATGGTTCCCGCGGACTTCCTGGTCTTCGCGGACCCGGTGAACAAGGTCGGGGATCACCACGACAAGCTGGTGGCGAACGTCTTCGCCCAGACCGAGGCTCTCGCCTTCGGGAAGAATCTGGAGGAGATCCTCGCCGAAGGCGTGGACCCGACCGTGGCGCCCCACAAGGTCATGGAAGGCAATCGGCCCACCAGCACGTTCCTCTGCGAAAAGCTGAGCCCGCGGATGCTCGGCCGACTCATCGCCCTCTACGAACACAAGGTCTTCGTGCAGGGATCGATCTGGGGCGTCAACAGTTTCGATCAGTGGGGCGTCGAACTGGGCAAGAAACTCGCCTCGGCGATCGTGCCCGAACTGAAGTCCAAGGACAAGCCTCGCCTGAAGCACGACGGCTCGACCAATGCCCTCATCCGCAAGTATCGAAGTCTTCGAAAGCGAGCGTGATTCAAGAACCCTGCCGACTCAGGTCGGCAGGGTTCGCGAGATCGATTCGACGATCGAGGTGACGAGGCCGATGGCCTCTTCGATCTCGGCGTCGGTCGTGAAACGGGAAAACGAGAATCGGATCGAACCGTGGGCGAGTCGCTCCGGCACCCCCATCGCCAGGAGGACGGGGGACGGCTCCAATGAGCCGCTGGCACAGGCCGCACCAGCACTGGCCATGAGCCCGCGTTCGCTCATCGCCATCAACATGCCTTCGGCGGCCAACCGCGGAAATGCGAGGCTCGAAGTCGTCCAGAGACGCCGGGCATCACCACCGTTGACCTGGACCTCGCTGGTGCCGGCCAGCGCCTCTCTCACTCCGGACTCGAAGCGAGCCTGACGAGCTTCAAGCCCGCGCTCGGAATCCGTGGCCTCCGGGTCGCCGTCGATCCGATTCAGCCACTTGGACGCCTCTTCCGCCGCGACCCCCATCCCCACGATCGCGGCCACGTTTTCCGTGCCTCCACGCCGATCGCGTTCCTGGCTTCCCCCGGTGATCGCAGGCTCCAGCCGGACACCTCGCCCCACGAACATCCCACCGGCGCCCTTGGGTCCGTGGAACTTGTGGGATGCGAAGGAGAGCAGATCGACGTCGAGCGATGCCACATCGATCGGCATGCGGCCGACCGCCTGTACCGCATCGGTATGAAACCGCACGCCATGTTCCCGGCAAAGCCGACCGATCCTTCGAATCGGCTGCACCACCCCGGTCTCGTTGTTGACCCACATCACGCTCACGATGGAAAGATCGGCGGCATGGGCGTCGAGCATCGATTCGAAGGCATCGAGGTTCACGGTGCCGTCGGCTTCATGCTCGATCCAGTGGACGACGCAGCCTGACTTGGCGAGCCGCTCGGCGGTTTCCCGCACCGCGGAATGCTCGAGCCGACTGGTGGCGATCGCCTTCCGATCGGGCATCATCGCGATCGAGCCCCGCAAGGCGAGGTTCGCCGCCTCGGTCCCGCCGGAACAGAGGAGCAGGTCCCGCGCCCGACATCCGAGGAGGCCGGCGACCTGGTCCCGAGCGAGTTCGATGCGTCGTCGGGCTGCAATTCCGTCGCGGTGGGTACTGGACGGGTTCGCCCAGTCATCCCGGAGGCAGGCCGACATGGCGTCAAGCACTGCGGGAAGTGGCGGGGGGGTCGCATTGTGATCGAGGTAGTTCATGGTCGAAGCCTCACATCGCCCCGGTCGAAGACTGGGCCGCGATATCGGCGGCCTGAGCGGAGGCCGCCGCGATCGTGCCCGAGGTCCCTCCTGCGATGATCGGATACCCACCCTTGAAATCGTCGACCGGCGCGTGCCAGACCTCCTCGCCGGTCAGTGGATCGAGACACCAGACTCCCTTGACTCCGGCGACCACGAGCCGGTCGCGGTCGAGGGAGACCGTGACGAACTTGGAGACCGAGAGTTTCTGGAAGAAACCCGCCCCGGCGGGAATCGCGGTCCAGGTCCAGATCTCCCGTCCGTCGTACCGGTCGAAGGCCTTCACGAGGCTGTTCGCCGCGACGAAGATGAGATCCGTGACCTTGGTTTCTGATGAGGACATGTACCGACTCCACGAGGGTCCGTTCGAAAAGGGCTCGAATGACGGTACCGTAGCCGTGAACCCGGAGATCTTCGATGCGTATCGCCCGATTTCCCCTTTCTGGGGTCCTCTTCATCCTGCTCGTCGGGCTGGCGGCGTGCCAGCCGGCCCAACCCACCGACGCCCGGAACCCCGTTCGTATCGAGGCTCCCCCCGAGCCGCCCCCGCAACCCGGCCCTTCTTCGGTCCGCCATCTCCGAGGGGCCGTCGCCGCGGATTCGTCGGTGGCGAGCCTGGCCGGGGTGGAGGTTCTCCGAGCGGGCGGCAATGCGGTGGACGCCGCGATCACCACCGCGCTCACCCTTTCGGTCACCCGGCCGTATTCCTGCGGTCTCGGCGGAGGCGGCTTCATGCTCGTCTTCGATCCGACGACCGGCGATCGAATCGCCCTCGATTTCCGCGAGACCTGCCCCAGCGGCGTGGGGCCGGATTTCTACGTCGATCAGGACGCCACGCCCAGTGGATACGACCCCAGCCTCTACGGCGGCCGAGCGGTCGGCGTACCGGGCCAACTTCCGGGCATGATCGCCGCTCGAGATCGCTGGGGCACGCTTCCGATGAAGACGTTGGTCGCGCCCGCGGTTCGGGCCGCCCGGAACGGATTCGTCGTGGACGAGGACTATCTACGCGCGGTGGAACGGGTTCGAAGCATTCGAGCGCGACACCCCGATCTTCGGCCTCTGAGCAACTGGGTCTGGAAGAACCTCTGCGGCGAAGGCACGCTCACCACGGGTGACCTCATTCAACAGCCCGCACTTGCAGACTTCCTCGAGCGATTCGGTCGTGAAGGGATCGACGCGTGGAGCGGTCCGCAGGGCGTCTCACCCGTGGTTGCCGGCGCCGACCGAGCGGCTGACGGCGTCCTCACCGCGGCGGACATCCGCGGGTATCGCGTGGCCTGGCGAAAGCCACTGGAATTCAAGGACGTCCACGACGGCGTGGATGCGATCCTGATGCCCCCTCCGAGTTCCGGAGGCATCGCAATCGCCCAGGTCCTCTCGATGATCGATCGACGAACCTCGGAATTCGGGAACGGAAACGCCCGACCCGGGGATGCGAACCATGCCGAACTTCTGGTCGGTGCGTTTCGCCACGCCTTTGCGGATCGAGCTCGCCATCTGGCCGATCCGGATCACGTCGATGTTCCAATCGATGCTCTTCTTGATCCCGAAGCCATCGATCGTGCCGCCGACACCCTCCAGCCCGGTGTGGTCGTGGCACACGACGCCTGCGGCGTGCTGCCGGTCCAGGGCCCGGGCATCGATGCCGACGACCAGGGTACGAGTCACTTCAGCGTGATCGACGAATCGGGCATGACCGTCGCCTGCACCCAGACGATCAACGGTCTCTTCGGGTCCTTGGTGGCGGTTCCCACGATCGGCGTGGTGCTCAACAACGAGATGAACGACTTCACCACGATTCCGGGCGAATCGAATCTCTTCGGTCTCGCCCAGTCGGATCGAAATCTTCCGTCACCCGGTAAACGCCCCCTCTCCAGCATGTCCCCGACGATCCTGATCCGCGACGGCAGAACGGTGATCACCGCGGGCGGCAGTGGAGGTCCGCGGATCATCACCGGGACCCTGCAGGTGATCCTTCGGATTCTTCAAGGCGATCTGGATGCCACCGCCGCGGTTCGAGCACCCCGACTCCATCACCAGTGGAGCCCGGAAGTGGTTCGGATCGAGCCCGGCCTGGCGTCGATCACTCCGGCACTCGAGACCCTCGGGCATCGGACGAGCGAGACCGGTGGCGTGGGCGTGGTCCAGGTGATCCTGGTTCACGAGGACGGCTACGAACCCGCCAGCGATCCACGAAAAGGTGGCGAGCCCGCCGGTTGGTGAAACCGTGAAGTCCGATGGACGGATGAACACCGGAGCCCCGCCCACTCTTTCTGAGAGGATTCGCGATGCAGATGATCTTGAGCGTCCTGGCCGGGCTGCTTTTTCTCACGCCGATCTCCAGCCTCCATGCTCAGGAGAATCAATTCGACGCCTGGGTCGAAGCCTGGGACGTCCTGCGACCGGACTGGCGAGGAGAGGATTCCGACCGAAGTGAGGCCCTGAGCGACGACGACCTCCAGATTCTCGATTCATATGCGGCCGGTGCGATCCGTAAACCCACCCCCCGCGAAGCCGAGGCGTTCGCCCGTCTCGAACGGGTCGCTCCCCTGCTCGAGGCCGCGGCCGGGGGACGATTCTTCGACCCCGGCAATCGCTGGGAAGACGGATTCAAGATGCTGCTCCCCCATCTTTCGATGATGCGGCAAAGCACTCGGCTCATGAACGCCCTCTCCCGCCGGGCCAGCGCCGAGGGAGACGCCGCCGCCTCGGCGAACTGGTCGTCGCTCATGGTGCAGACCGCAGGGCAGGCATCCCAGGATTCGACCCTGATCGGATCACTGGTGGCCGGTTCGATCTTCCGGGTCGGTGACGCCGCGATCGAGTCGTTCTTCGGGAGCGGACTTCTCGATCAGGAGACGGCGCGGCGACTGCTCGAGGACCTCACGTGGGTCGGGGATCACGAAGACCCGCTCGGATTCACCGCCGCGATCGAGGCTGAAAGCGACATGATGCTCCTGGAGTTCGACCGACTGGCATCCAGTCTCGAAACCGGCGGAGAGGATCGATTCTTCCGCGACTTCGCGTTGATCTTCGACCCGGAAGAGGGATCTCTGGAGGGTCTCGACGCGGCGAATGTGCAAGCCCTGGCCCCGCTCATGCAGGACTACTACGACCGCATGGCGGGCGCCGCCGCCGATCCGGACCGAGCCCGGGGAATCGAGACGATGCGGGAGATCGAAGAGGAAATCGCCGCCGGCGAATCGACTTTCCTGGCCGATCTGCTCTCTCCGATATCGACCAATATCCTCGAACTCCGGGTTCAGCTCGAAAACGAACTCGACGATCGCCTGCGAATCCTGCAGGGCGTCGCCTCCGGCCGGATCGATCCCGCTTCGATCACCAACGCGGCGATTCTCTGGGATCGACTTGGAACCTACTTCGAACGCCTGCCCGGGGTGGTTCAAGTCGCGGGACTCGAGTTGCTGGGTGCCACGCCTTCGAACGAGCGGATTCGACAGTTGGCCGGAATGGCCGTCGGCGACGCCGCGAATTCGATTCTCGCCGGCCCCACCAACGACACCGCGATCGTCGATCTCACCGAACTGCGAGCCCACCCCCTGCCCTTCTGGCGAGCCGGGGTCGAACCCGATGCGTCGATGTTTCTCGAACTCGCGGCCGATGCCGCGGCGGTCAGCCGGGCGGAATTCCCGGTGGACGATCGCGGCGTGGACCGTCTGAGATTCCAGACCGATGAACTCGATCGCCTTCGCGGCGCGGGCCGAGGACTTCTGGCCGATGCCACCGCCCGACTCCGAGTCGCCCTTGAAACCAGCGGTCAGGATCGCTCGGAGATCGATGTCGATCCGGAAGTCGAGCGGGCTCGAGCCACCACCGAAGTGATCGTGGTTCTGGCATTGATCACCGATCTGATTGAAGATCCAGCACTGGCTCACGTGGTACTTGCTTCCGATCTTCTTCAAGGAGTCGGACGGGTGGTGGAATCTGAAGAAGCGGTTCCGATGCTTGAGACCCCCGCTCTCCGCGGTCGGCTCAGTACCGCCCTGAACGCCGTACCTCGCCCCACGGCCCTCGGAGCCCATCGGGCGGCCGTCGCGGATCTCGAGATTGCGTTGGATACCTGGAGCCGGAACGACCGGACCGGAGAACACCGAGAAACGTTGCAGGACAGACTTCCGAATCGGTCCCCCGATCGCCTGCATGCACTGTTCCTGGCCTCGACCGGCTTCTCGATCCAACCCGACCGAGCCGGCCCGGACGGCCTGCGACCAGTCCCGTTCCTGCCCCCGCCTCCGACCCGTCCCGGCGAAATCGGGCCGAAGACCGGCTACCGATCGTTGAAACTCCTAGCGAGCAATGATGGACTTCATGGCACGGACTGGGTGCTGGTGACCGACGAATCGTCGCCGGTCAGGATCCGGAGGGTTCTTTCCGACGTCGACGGGCCCCCACCAGGTCGACAGGCCATTTCAGATCTGGAGCCCCGTGAGATCTTTCCGCTCTCCGCCACCGCCGTTCGAGCCCTCGACCGTCTCGCGGCACTGGATCGCCTTCTGAGAGATATCGGGCGTAGGGCCGACTGAAGCCCTCACCCTTTTTCAACGCCGATACGACGGCCGCGAACGAAAGATCCGGGCCGAGAACCGATTTCAGGGGCGGTTCATGCGGAACCGCCGGGAGTCGACGCCGAATCGTTTCATGCTGTTTCAATGCCTTGGCTCACCCGACTTCTCCGGCTTCGGGTGATTCAACGACCCTCGACGATCGAGGGGCGTATTCATTGCATCGACGCCTCGAACGACCAGGAATTCGCCATGAAAGACCATCACCCTGCAGACGCCGGGATGCGGGCTCCGTACCCCGCTGATTCGACGGCCACCTCGACCCCTCGGCTGGAATCGAATCATCTCGACCATGACGTCGATGGAGATCCGGACACCTTCGAATTCGACGGGGCCGATCCTCGGATGGTGCTCGTGGTCTGGAAGGATGCGGAAAGCCAGGGAGGCCCGACCTGGGAAGACACCGACGAAATGCTTGAATTCGCCCGACGTCCGCTGGGCCTGGTGAGAACCGTGGGGCTTCTCCTCCACGTCGACCACGAACAGATTGCGATCACCGACACCGTGGCCACCGACCAGATGGGCGGGGTGACGAAGATCCCCAGGGCGTGGGTCGAACGATTCGAGTACCTCGCCCCCGATGGAGCGGTGGAAGCGGCGGAAGCGGCGGACGGCATCGATACCAAACCCGAAGACCGCGAACGCCGAGCGGGTTGAGCGTGAACTTCGACCGAAGCATCACCGCGTCGACCACGTCACGCCCCGGCTCCTTCCACTCGGACCAAACTGATTTTCGCCCTCCGAGCCGGGGGGCCGCGGCTTCCGAAGGCCGGACGGAATCACGTCGAACAAATCCCGGCCGGGTCCAGCCACCGCCTTCCGCGGCGTGAGACCCCCCCAAAAACGACGACCGCCCCCGGCATGAGCCGAGGGCGGTTCGTGAATGCGGGTGAGAGGGCTCGAACCTCCACGGGATTTTACTCCCACTAGAA
>CAJWFU010000085.1:0-7600 GCA_913031315.1 uncultured Phycisphaerae bacterium
TCGGGACCGGACGCTGGCCTCGACCGAGGACTGGAAGAACACCGAGACCCAGCTGGGCGATCCCGATGCCTTCATGCTTCTGCGGACCGACCCGCTGCAGGAGCTTCTCGCCCCGATGTTCATGGGGCCGCTCGGTCTGGTGAAGCCCATGATCGCGGAGGTCTTCGGAGACGTTCGTGGCTACGGATTCGGTGCTTCGGTCCCCTCCGAGGCCGGTGCCGTGTCGATGACCATGACTGCTTCGATCCTCGCTCCCGGCAACAAGGAAGGGCTTCTGGGACTCTTCAACGAGACCGCCGCCACCGGTCAGATGCCCCCCAAGGTCATCACCGGCGATGCGATGGGCTACGGTCGCCTCAACGTGGACTTCAAGGGACTGGTGCCCCTTGCGGATCGGATCACCGCGGCGATGCCGATGGGAGGCGAGGAAATGGAGATGGCGATCCAGCAGTTCGGGCCGATGGTCGAAGCCGGCCTCGGCACCATGGGACCCGCGGCGCATGTGATCTCGACCGTTTCTCGTCCGATCGAGATCGACAGTGCCGCGACCACCCTGCTGATTCCGACGAACGATCCCGAGAAGGTTCAGCCGCTTCTGTCCATGTTCGGTCCTGGCATGAGCCTCGAGCCTCGTGATTTCCTGGGCGAGACCCTCTGGAGCAACGAGATCGACGGGATGGCCGCCGCGGTTGCCGGGAACTGGGTCGTTCTGGGATCCCCGCGTGGCGTGGAACAGGTCATCCGGAGTCTTGGGGCCGGTGGTGACGGGAATGATCTCGCCAGCGTCGCGGCGTTCTCCGATGCGGCGGACCTGCTGCCCGACGGCGATTCGGTCGGTTGGGGCTGGTCCGACGTGGTCGCCGGCTACGCGGTTCAGCGCGAAAACATGCAGAACATGATCGAGATGGTTGGTGGTGGAGGGTTCGACGAATTCGCGCCGGATGCCGGTCTTGATGACGCCCAGATGGACGCGATGATCGAGCTCTTTGAAACTCTGAGCCCGAAGGAACTCTCTCGTTACGTCGGACCCATGATCTGGAACTTCACCACCGACGATCTCGGCTGGGTCTATCGCCAGTGGGTTCTCGCCCCGGTGACGCAGGACAAGGCTCGCTGATCACGTCTCGACCGAAAAAACATTCGATCCGGATGTCGAGAAGGCGTCGAGCTCCGCTCGACGCCTTCTCTTTGCGTTAGCGTTGTGAACCATGGGCCTCGTGATTCTCTTTCTAGCTGCCGGTATCGTCATTCTTCTGGCGTTGGTCATGGCGACCATGCGGGAGTCCATTCATCCTCGCCGTCGGGCGACCGGCTGGGCGTTGGGGGTGGGGTGGCCGGTGGATCCCGCGGGTGTGGACTGCGAATTCGACGAATGGATTCTGGATCGACCGGGCGGCGTCAAACTTCCGGTCTGGGATGTCACCGGGCATCGAAGCAACGGTCCGGTCCTGATCCTGGTCCACGGATTCGGTCGCTCCCGACTCACCTGGTTGCCGCACCTCGAAGAATGGCGGGACCGTGCGAGTCGGGTGGTCATGGTCGATCTCCGTGGGCATGGAGACGCGGAACCTGACGGGGTGGGGCTCGGGGATGCCGACGTCGAGGACGTGGTGGCCCTCGTCGAACGGGTTTCGGCGACCGAATCAACCGGAAATCGGATCGTGGTGGTGGGGCGAAGCCTCGGAGCATCGACCGGAATTCTGGCTGCGTCGGAAACCGAAGGCATCCATGGGGTGGTGGCGGTGGCGCCGTATGAAACGCTGGCGGTTCCATTGGCCAATCGCATCCGACTCCGGGGACTGCCAGTCTTTCCCGTGGTGCCCATCTCGATCCTGTTCATGCGGCTTCGTGGCCGTCGTCCGAGATCGGCCCGGTCAGCCGCCGCTCGTCTGAGGATTCCTCTGCTGGTGGTGCAGGGAGACGCCGACCAGATCAGCCCGTGGGAGGATGCCCGGGCGATCGCCGACGCAGCCTCCATGGGCCGATTCGAACTCGTGCATGATGCCGGACATGGCGATCACTGGGATCGGGAGCCGGAACGGCTGGATGCGGCGGTGGACGAACTGATCGACTCGCTGACTCCGGCCGAATCCTCCGCGGGCTGACCGTCGATCAGCGAGCCTCGAAGATTCTTCGATCCGTGCCGCCGGGGCCGACCTTGACGGACAACGGCGCCCCGCAGCGAGGGCAGCGTCCTTCGTACCGGGTGGCCTGGCGATTCCTGGTCAGACGACCATAGGCATGACAGCACCGGAACCAGATCATCAGGAAGCGCCGGTCGGCGTTCTGGTCCTGGCCCGCAGGTCCCCGATTCTCGTCTGGGGAGGGAAGGCCATCGATGTCGACTTGATCTCTTGGGTCGGCCATGCCGCGCAGCCTAGCGATCGGAAGTGAAAGTGTCGATCAGGCCGGGGTGATCGGATCTCGTCCGCCACCGCGGCACGCAGCATCGATCTCGTCCGCGAATCTGCGGGTGTCTGCGATTCTGCCCGTGGTCGTGGTCGCCAGGGATTCGGCTTCCGTTTGACCTTCCGGCAATTCTCGCAGGGCGTCGAGGTTCACATCGACGTTCCAGGCTGCCGCTTCGGCGGCCAGAGCGGCGAATCGAGCGGCGATCGCCAGGTCGCTCCGCAGAAGGCGGCTGGATCTCCCGACCAGCCGAGTGAGATGCTCGATGGTCTTCACCGCGAGGGTGATGATTCGGCCGGGGGGGCGGACCGCGCCCCGGACTGCTTCCGCCCAGTGCTTCTGGCGTCGAGGATCGTCTTCGGCGAGCGGCCAGAGGTCGGAGAGTCGTTCGAAGGCCTCGGCATCCTCGTCGGCCAGTAGCAGAGCCTCTCTCCGGATCTCCAGCAGATCGGCCTCGATCTCTTCGAGCAGGGCTTCGTGGGGGGCGAAGGTCTTCTTGCCTCGAGAGTAGGCGATCACCATGCTGCCGAGTGCGGCCGCATGTGCGAGGGCCGAACCGGCGGCGGCGCCGCCACCGGGGACCGGTCGTTTCGCGGCCAGTTCGCCGACGAATGCTCGAAGTGACGAGTCGGCGAACGGCGGACGTGATCCGTCGGGATCGCTCACCGTCTGATCTCGCCGCCGAGGGTCTCGAGTGACGTCATGACCGCGGTGACCGCGGGGTCGATCTCCTCGTGTCGCAAGGTTCGATCCGGAGCTCGGAAGCGAAGGCGGAGGGTGATCGCCTTGCGACCGGCGGGGAGCCGGCCGCCACGGAACACGGTCACGAATTCGACATCTTCGAGTTGGTGAAGCGTCGAGGGGTCGGCGGCTCGAGCCGCATCTTCGATCGCCTGCCAGGAGGTGGACTCATCGATCAGCACCGTGAGATCGCGGTCGATCGAGGGGAAGGCCGGAAGCGAGTTCGCGGCCGCGTCGGCGGGCCAGCCGTCCAGACGGGAAGCGAGCCCGTTCGGGGCGAGTTCGAGTTCCGCTCCGGCCAGCGGGCGCTCATGTCCCTCGGGAGCCGCGGTATCGGCTGCGATGATCCCGATGACGCCCACTCGATCGCCGTCGAAGTGGATCTCCGCCGCTGCATCGAATCCCGCGGTCTCGGTCGGGATGACGTGGACCCTCGTGACCCCGAGCCGGCCACCGATGCGATCGATGGTGGTCCGCAGCAGGCCGAAAGCCGCCTGGGCCGAGGCATCCGCATCTCTGGTGTCGGCGTCGGCCGGGGGATCGACGATCAGACCGAGGCGACGGGTTTCACGATGGCCTTCCGGGCCCCGGTCGAAGGTCGACCCGGTTTCGAAGAGTCGTACCGACGCGGTACCGAGGTCGTGGTTGTGCCCGGAGACTCTCAGGAGGCTTGGAAGAAGGGACGGGCGCAGTGCGGGTTCCGCGGAGGCCCGCTCGTCGTCGACTTCCAGCGGTCGCCGGTCTTCGGCGAGGAAGGGTGCCGCCGCCGACCGCCCGATCAGCGTGTGGGTGACGGTTTCGTGGAATCCAAGTCCGACCAGAAGGTCTCGGATCGCACCGAGGGCCTGGTCCTTGGGACGGGGCGGCACGGCTCGGATGTGGATCGTCTCCGCCACCGGGAGCTGGTCGAGGCCGTGGGTCCGCGCGATCTCTTCGATCAGGTCCGCTTCGCGATCGAGATCGAGACGGCGGGAGGGAATGGTGCAGGAGAAGTGCTCTCCGTCCCGTCGGGGCTGCAATTCAAGTCCCGCGAGGAGTCGTTCGATTTCTTCGTCGGCGATCTCGATGCCGAGAATCGCCCGACACCGTGCCGGTCGCATGATGACGGTCTTCGTCCTGGGCATGGGGTGGCCATCGGCCACCGCGCCGGGGGCGAGATCTCCGCCCGCGACCTCGAGGATCAAGGCCGCAAGTCGATCGGCGGCGATCGCGACTTCTGCGGGGTGCACGCCTCGTTCGAATCGATAGGACGAATCGCTGGCGATCTTGTGGCGACGACTTGCGGCGCGGACCACGACCGGATCGAACGTCGCGGCTTCCAGCATGATGTTCCGGGTCGCCTCGGTGACCGCGGTCTCGGCCCCGCCCTTCACGCCGGCGAGGGCGACCGGCCGTTGCTCGTCCGCGATCACCAGATCATCAGCGTTCAATTCGATCGGCTCGGCGTCTTCTCCGAGCGGCTGCATCGATTCTCCGGCGCGGGCGCGGCGGATTTCGATCGCCTCCCCTTCGAGAAGATCAAGGTCGAAGACGTGGGTGGGCTGGCCCAGTTCGAAGAGGACGAAGTTGGTGGCGTCGACCAGGTTGTTTCGCGGAATCAGGCCGATGGCCTCGATTCGACGCCGGAGCCATTCGGGACTCTCTCGAACCGTGACGCCGCGGATGATCCTCGCGGTGTAGAGGGGGCAGGCATCGGCATCCTGATTACGAACCTGGATGTCGGTGGAGGCATCCGCACCGCCGGTGGTGACCGCGGTCTTCGGGATCACCAGATTCGAACCTCCGATGACCGCGGCCTCTCGGGCCAGGCCGAGATGGCAGAGGCAGTCGCCACGATTGCTCGTGGTTTCGATCTCCTGCCACGGTTCGCCGTTTTCCGCCGTCCCCTCGCCGTCCCAGGGGAATCCGGCCGCGGTGAGGACATCGGCCTGAGTGGCCGCGTCCAGCGGGGGGTCGAGGTAGTCGTTCAGCCAGGTGACGCTGGTCTTCATGGTGGTTCGGTCGAGGGGGGGGTGGGAAAGGGTTTCGGATGCGCCGCAGGTATGAGGATCGTACCGCGACAAGGACCGCCAGCGAAAGGAACGGGGTCAGAGAGTTCGGAGCGGCGGGCCCGGTGCTACCGTGCCGACATGGGTCAATTCAAGATGTATCTCCGCCGCTTCCACCTCGCCCTTCTGGTCCCCCTGGCCCTGGCGTCCTGTGCCGCCCCCCCGGTCGGCTCGCAGGAGCTTTCCGAAGATGGAATCATCGCCGCCGCCGTGGTCGTGGGGCCGGAACTCGCGCACTTGATCGAGGCCGTGCCTTCGAACTGGCCGGTCGAAGTGCGGCCGGGACGAGCGATCATCCTTGCTGATGGTTCACTTCGGGCGGATGTGGGCCCGAGCGTCGGGGTCGATGATCGACCGGGAATCACTCGCCATCTCCGACGCCCGCAGTTGGTGACACTCTGGCGTCGCCTCGACGAACTTGGATTGGGCTCTGCGGACGCCGGAAACTTCACCGGTAATCCGAAGTTGATCGAGGTCGGTGATCGGGAAGTCGTTCAGATTCTCCAGCTGCGACGAGCAGATCGTGACTGGATCGTGCTGGATCGATTCACGGTGCCCGAGACCGAGACTGATTCCGACGGCAAGCCTTCGATCAGGCGTCGATTCAAACCGGATCTTTCAGGTGAGAATTCCAGAATGCGAGCCGCGATCAGAGCGATCGCCGCCCTCGCCTGGGCCAGTGACGTCCCACCAGACGACACCGTTCGATTTCCCGAGCGTTACGATTTCGGTCCTGATCCGTGGGCGCGATATCGCACGGCGGGCTCGGCCGACGACGGCTCCTGAAGACCCGTACGGGTTCGATCAGCCGGGCCTGACGACGGTCCGACCGATTCGTCTCCTTGGAAAGCAGGTGAGTGATGACGACGGAACTCTTCATTCGTGCCTTGGCCGCGACTCGAGGAAGGCGGGGGTTCGGCGGAGCGTCGGTCGGCCTCGTTCTTCTGGCCCTGACTGGATGCATCTCCGCCCCGCATTCGGATCCTTCTCCGGTGGGGGTTCAGACCGCCAGTCTGCTGGATGCCGATGTCGAAGACGGCCGATTCGCTCTCTACGTCCGGCGCCAGGATGGGGTCTGGTTGTTCGGGGGTGGTTCGAGCGCCTTTGCCGGTGATGCGACCGAAGTCATGAAATTCGACCAGCAGGATCGGCAAGCGGTCGGAGATCTCATGAAACAGGCCGGTTGGTTCGAAGATGGCCACGTCCCGCAGGCGGGCCCGGGACCTCGATACCTTGAAGTCTCGCTCACTCGAACCACCGCTCGAGTGCGTTTCACCGTCCGAGCGGAGGGACGATCATTCGACACCGCGGTGGCGGCACTGCTTGATCGGCTGCGGACCATCGCCGACCGGCGTTTCGCCGGCGTGATCGATGCACTTCCTCGCGCGAATTCAACCGAGGACTGATCGTGGGGCCGGCTTCCGCGGACGATCTCGAAACAAAAAGGCCACGACCCCCGGAAGCCGGGGGTCGTGGTTCAAAGTGAGAAGCCCTCAAGAGGCAGCTGAGGACTCCCCAGGAGAGTGAGTTCGCTGGGGGGCGACGCTCGAAATCGAGCGACGTTCCGGAGAGAAAAGGAATCGTCTCCCAGGTCGTTTCGCAAATTTCCGGAATGATCGCCTGAATCGCTGATTCCCCTCGGCGACACCGCATGAATCAAATCTTGACGGGCTGGAAAACGGCCCTCAAGGCCTGTACGGGCGGTTTTTTAGGAACCGAGGTCGGTTTATGCGGATTATTCGGGATCTTCCGTTCAGCCGTACATCGATGGTGACGAAAAAACGCACTGATCGATCTGATGGGGGGTGTTGACTCGTAGAGTCGGCCTCGAGGTCGGGTTTGCCCGACTCGTTCACCTCCCCGTGAGCGTCAGCAGGCGGGGGGAATGGAATGTCCCATTCGGGGATCTCGAGTTCGGTGCCGCCACCTGCGAGGGGTGCCGTTCACGGGAATCATGCTCAGAGGGAGTCTTGTCACGATGAACGCACGATCCACTTCAAATGTCGACCAGCAATCACTCGATGACGCCAGTCGAAAAGACCCTCGTGGGCTGAGGCTCGTCGGTCGGTTTGAATCCGTCGGAGAGGCCCCGGAAGCGATGGGGGTGTCCTCTCGACCATCAGAGAGGGTGAGCGAAAGCGAGGCACCCGTGGCGTCACCGTCCGGTATCGAGGAGGACGCGGGTCGCAATGCCATCGTGGTCGAACTTTTCGAGGCGTATCACGATCGCGTTTTTGCCTTCCTTCGGCGACTGACCACCGCGGAGCGGGCGGAAGATCTCACCCAGGAAGTCTTTTTTCGGCTCTATCGGGTGAAGAATCTTGAAAGCCGAGAGATCTCAGTGGGTTATCTCTTTCGGATAGGGGAAAACCTGGTCCGGAAGGGGTATCACCGCGAGCAAC
>CAJWFU010000086.1:0-7567 GCA_913031315.1 uncultured Phycisphaerae bacterium
GTTTGTCTTCAAGCGTGTCTTCGAGCTTGTCTTCGAGCTTGTCTTCGAGCTTGTCTCCGATAGCACCATAGGCGATGCCGAGTCCCACGGCCGCCGCCATCAAAAGAGCCTTGCTAATTGCAATCCACCGAATTGCCGCTAGTCCGCTGCCTCGCAGCGGAAGGTACTCGAGGCCGAACGCCGGCAACCATGCCAGGACCATGGCCAGCACGGGAATACAGAAGCGCAACCACGTCAAACGACGGGCTAGCCCTGAAGACCAGATGCTTTGCATGGCGGAAGACGAAAACACGTATCGGTCCTTTCGAGGGATCATTCCTCGTGGTTTCAATATAGAGACCGGATCGAGCCCGAGTCAACGAAGAACGCCGAGCTGGTACCAGAAACCAAGCCGCCAGAATCCCCAGTCACCCCAAGGTCGGCCTCAACCTCAATCTCGGACGAGTTTGCGGTATTTGATCCGGCTGGGGTTCACCGCCGCCTCTCCGAGCCGCATCCGGCGATCCTCTTCGTAACTCGACCAGTCGCCCTCCCACCACCGAACCACGCTATCGCCCTCGAAAGCGAGGATATGGGTCGCAATGCGGTCGAGAAACCACCGATCGTGGCTGATAACCACGGCACATCCCGCGAAGGCCTCGATCGCATCTTCGAGGGCACGGAGGGTGTGGATATCAAGGTCATTGGTCGGTTCATCGAGCAGGAGGACGTTGCATTCACTCCGGAGCATCCGGGCCAGGTGCACCCGATTTCGCTCCCCTCCGGACAGGTCTTCCACCGACTTCTGCTGGTCCGAGCCGGTGAAACCGAAACGGGAGACGTAGGCACGACTGTTGACCGTGGCCTTCCCCAGCTTGATCTCCTCGTCACCATCGGCGATCACTTCCCAGATCGACTTCCCGGCGGGAAGCGAATCGCGCCCCTGCTCGACGTATCCAAGCTTGACGGTCTCGCCGACATGGAATTCGCCGGCGTCGGCCTCGTCGTCACCGGTGATCATCTTGAAGAGCGTCGTCTTGCCCGCTCCATTGGGACCGACCACGCCGACCACGCCACCAGGCGGAAGTTCGAACTCGAGATCTCCGAACAGGAACTTCTCCCCGAAAGCCTTGGAGACCCCGTGAGCCTCGATCACCCGATCTCCCAACCGGGGCCCGGGCGGAATCCAGATCTCGATCTCCTTCAGTTTTTCACGCCCCTCCGCATTCAGCATCTTCTCGTAGGCGGAGATCCGGGCCTTGTTCTTGGACTGACGCCCCTTCGGATTCTGTTGGATCCACTGGAGTTCACGTTGAAGCGCCTTTCGACGCTTGTCCTCACCCCGGGACTCGAGCGCCAGACGCTTGTCCTTCTGCTCGAGCCAGCTGGTGTAGTTGCCCTTCCACGGAATGCCCTCGCCTCGATCCAATTCGAGGATCCAACCCGCGACGTTGTCAAGGAAATAGCGGTCGTGGGTCACCGCGATCACGGTCCCGGTGTACCGCTGGAGATGCTGTTCGAGCCAGGCGATGCTCTCGGCGTCGAGGTGATTGGTGGGTTCATCCAACAACAGGATGTCCGGCTTGGTCAGCAGCAGCCGGCAGAGGGCCACCCGTCGTTTCTCACCCCCGGACAACGTGTCGCAGGTCTGGTCTTCGGGCGGACAGCGGAGGGCATCCATCGCCTGCTTGAGACGACTGTCGAGTTCCCAGGCATCGAGCGCATCGAGACGTTCCTGGACCTTGCCCTGCTTGGCGAGGAGTTTGTCCATCTCGTCCGCGGACATCTCTTCCGCGAATCGGGCGTTGATCTCGTCGAACTCCTGCAGGAGCGCCACGGTCTCGGCCGCCCCCTCCTCCACCACCTCGCGTACCGGGCGGGACTCGTTGCGAAGCGGCTCCTGTTCGAGGTAACCGATCGTGAACCCCTTGGCCATGTGGGTGTGCCCGTCGAATTCAGTGTCGATTCCCGCAAGGATCCTCAGCAGCGTCGACTTGCCCGAGCCGTTGAGGCCCAGAACTCCGATCTTCGCGCCGTGGAAGTACGAGAGACTGACCTCCTTGAGAATCTCCTTGCGGTTCACCGTCTTGGTGACCCGGGCCATGGTGTAGATGATCTTTTCGGAATCGGTACTCGACATGCGGGCGGCCTCCTGGCGTGCTGGATCGAACCAGTTTATCGGGATTCCAGAATCCATCCCGGAGGATGGTGAAGAGCACGCAGGAGAATCAACTATCCTGAGAACCGATGAACTCGAACCGGCCGTCGGTGGGTCGACGACGGACCGAGGGGCCCCCTTGGGCACCTCCCTCGCGAACGGCGGGACGCTCTCGACCTCCTCGCACTTCTCAGCCCCAGCTCGTGTCCAGCCGAGGTTGATCCTCGCACGAGCAATCCGGATGGCAACCCTCGATGTCACCAATCGCCGACGATCCCGCATCCCGCCCTCGCCGAAAGCCCGCCGTCCACATGACGTGGGCGGACATCGCGTTCGCGCACTGGCGGGTGCCGATGGACACGATGCGGCGACTCGTCCCCGCGGAACTCGAAGTGGACACCCACGACGGTGATGCATGGGTCGGCCTGATCCCCTTCAAGATGCAGGACTGCACCTTTCGAGGCGTCCCTCCCCTTCCCGGGCTGCGGAACTTCCTCGAATGCAACGTTCGGACGTACGTCCGGCATCGCGGCGTGCCGGGCGTCTGGTTCTTCTCCCTCGACGCTGAATCGAGACTCGGGGTGATCGGCGGCCGCGTGGTCTGGGGACTGAACTACCGACTCGCCCGGTTCCAAAGATCCTCGGAAGGTGAGACCACCCGGTACGGACTAGAGCGGCACAAAGGCGATGGCTCGGGACGGCTCGACTGGACCCCCGGCGATCCCCTGCCCCCGCACGAGGCCGGCTCGCTCGAACATTTCCTGGTCGAGCGATACCACCTCTACTCGATCCGCCGCGGCCGACTGATCCGAGGTCGGGTCGAGCATGAACCCTGGCCGCTTCGATCGGCCACGATGGAGTCGGTCGACCCCGGACTGGTCGCGGCCGCCGGTATCGAAGTGTCGGGCCCGCCGGTCATGCACTGTTCCGACGGCGTGACGGTCCAGGGCTTCTCGCCGGTTCCGGCGACGCAGGAAGCGGATTGACGGCACCACGGGTCGCTCCCCGGTCTCCCGGAACCACCACGACCCGTCGCTCCGGGGCGATTCCTTTATCAAGGCCTCGCTCACCGATGGTCGACGACCGGCTGAAGTTCCGCGACAGAATTTCGAATCAGGAAAGGTCCCGAAATGGACACCACCGACTCTCTCATCCTCGCCTTCGGGGGGATCACCGCGTTTTCAGGGGCCATCTGGATCGCCGCCAACGCCTTCAAGGAAAGCCTTGCGTGGGGGATCTTCTCCGTGCTCTTTCCAATGGTGCTGGTCGTCTACGCCCTGATGCGACTTGGTACGTGCAAGGTCCCGTTGATCCTTTTCGTACTGGGAATCGCCGTCTACTTCGGAGGGGTGGTCGGCCTGGTCGAAGATGCGGCGAATGAAAGCCCGACCACGATCCCGAAGACGACGACCGAACCCTGAGACGCGGGCTTCCCCCGATCGATCCCTGATAACCACCGTGGTGACCACCACCTCCGGTCGGGCGGATCTTCTTTCGGTTCGGACGTCCGCCACTCCGTGATCGATGCTCGTCGAAACGACGACGGGAAAGACGGGATGCCCTCCGCTACCATGATGGGATGAAAGGTCAGCCGACCGGTATTGGAAACCACGGAACCGTCCTGTTCTATGACGGTGAATGTGGTCTCTGTCACCGCTGCGTCGCCTGGTTCCTCAAGCACGACCGCCGGCAGAACGTCCAGTTCGCACCGCTCCAAGGCGAGACCTACGCGAACCTCGATGGCGAACGACCGGCCGATCTCTCGACCATGGTCTTCCTCGACCCACGAGGACTCTGGACCGAAAGCAGCGCCGTACTCGCCGGCCTGCGGGCGATCGGTGGCCGCTGGCGAGGTCTGGCGGCGATCGGTGCCCTGGTGCCGAAGTTCATCCGGAACGCGATCTATCGCTTCGTGGCGTCACACCGGATCGGATGGTTCGGCCCCGCGGATGGTTGCCTGCTTCCCGGAGAGGCGTCACGCTTCCTCCCCTGACCCCGCCTCCCCGGGACGAACATCACCGGAATCAGCCGTCGACCGCACGATCCTTCAAGCGGTCAAGACCGCAGATCTCGACACTCCGCTCGTGCGTCGCGGCAAGCACCACCTTCGGAGCCATGCCCGCCTCGTCAGCCTGCCGCCATCGAGCCGCACACAGACACCATCGATCGCCCGGTCGCAGTCCCGGGAATCCCCACTCCGGCCTGGGGGTCGAGAGATCGTTTCCCGCCGATCGGCTGAAGACGAGGAACTCATCGGTCACCACGCAACAGACCGTGTGCACACCGAGATCCTCTTCGCCGGTCCGACAACAACCATCCCGGTAGAAGCCGGTCATCGGATCGGTCGAGCACGCGATCAGACGCTCGCCAAGCACGTTGCGATCGGCGGCATCGGCCTGGTCATCCTTGACGGAACGAATCATCGGAAACTCCCTGGCTCAGTTCGATGCCGGTGCGGCCGGCTTCTCGGAAGAAGTCTTCTTGGAATCAAGATCCTTCTGAACCTCTTCGACGATCTCCGGAGTGATCTTCTGCACACCCGATCCGATCGACTGCTGGAAGCCGGTCAACATCATGTCGGCGGCGATCGCGACCAGGATCATGCCCATGAACCTGAGAATGATCTGCTGGGTGTGCGGGGTGATGAAACGCCGAAGCAGGCCGCTGGCCGCAAAGCAGATTCCCATGACCAGGGTCAACGCCGCCGTCCCCGCACTCGCACCGATCTTGCCCGCCATGGTGGGATAGGCGGCCGCCACGGTCACCACCGTGGTGATCGATCCCGGGCCGCCCAGGATCGGCATGGAAAGCGGGACGATCAACGTGCTGTCGACGCTCGCCGTCTTCGATTCCAGACTTTCAAGCTTTTGCTTGCCGGCTTCGGTGTGGTGGGCGGAGTTTTCTCCTCCACTCAACATCTTGAAACCGATTCCCAGCACGATGAGCCCGCCGGCGAGCTGGAAGGCGGGCAATGAGATCCCGAAGGCATCAAGAATGGCCGTGCCGCCCCAGACCGATCCCACCAGAATGATCATGACACAGATCGTGACCTTGATCGCCGCCTTGAGTTTGTAGGAGGCCGGAAGATCTCCGGTCATCGAGATGAAGATCCCCGTGTTACCGATGGGATTCATCATCGCGAAGAGACCGACGAACGCTTTGACGAAGGCGACTGTATCCATGCCCGCAGTCTGGCAGATCCGGGGGGGCACGACGACGAATCAACACCTTTACTTGGCCATCAATCTTCGTTTTTCAAAATAAATGGTTGTTTCGTGCCTCAACCGGCCGCCCGCATCCCGCATGCGTCTCCCGTTGCGATGTCGATTCCAATCCTCGCTTCTCCGGGGCGGGTCGCCCCTCCCATGGACGAGCTCCACGAGAGGAACCAGCGAACCCCACGAACCATTGACCAGAGACCATCGGCTCGTCGCGAATCGTCACCGCCGCCGCGTTGGCGTCGGTCCCCGCCATGAACGGCATTCATCACCGGGACCGCGGACATCAGGGTCGAGCGCACCCCGAAGGCGTTCTTGCAGATCGACGATGGAAGCAGTCCATCGGTTGCAGAATTTCTGTGGAGGCCGCAGCGTCGCGAACATCCGGGCCCGGCGCGATGCGAGTTTCAGGCCCATCGATATTCAACCCGGTCGCGTTTGCTCGGAAGGAAGTTTTTAAAACTTTGGTCCGCGTCACCGGAAGCACCTCCGACCGAACCGCGAACCCCGCCGGAGCCACCCCAAAGACCGACGGCGCGGACCCGAACCTGAGCGACCCCTGGGGAGACCCCGGTTCCATTGATTGCGACCACTCAGACCTTCGACTCCACCGCAGCGCCCGCACCCTTGGCGGACTTGGCGGAGTCATGGCGGATCTGGCGGACTCAACGTTGGCGTTCGCAGCCCTCGACCAAACGGGCCGCAACCAAAAAATTGCTGACCCTCGAATTACCGAGAATTTCCAAAACATCTGCCCAGAAAGTACTTTTCATCAACGATCTCAAACGGTAATTTTCGACGCGGGTTTCCCGACCCACCGTTCCGGCGAGGTCCCCTTCAACTCAAAGATTCAGGATGAGGGCCAGCGCTTTCGTCCGAGTTTTTCCGCCGAGCCGTATCGGCAGTCTTGCCGCGAGTGGTTACCCCGACGAGGAGCATTGAAGAAAGATGAGTTCCCAGATGACCAAGATTTTCCCAATCATCGCCACGTTCGCCGCCGCGTCCATCGCCGCGCCGTCGCTGGCAGGCGGCTCCTTGTCGACGATTTCCGTCGGCCCCGAAACCGAAGGCTGGTACAACGCCGACGGTCTGACCTCGACGGTCACCGGTGGGTACGACGGCACCCAGAACAGTCTGGCCGCCTCGGGCACCGGCAAGAACCAGTTCTACATCACCGGCGAGAACATCTTCGGCGGCTCCGGTCTCACCATTGGAGACATCAGCTCGATCAGCTACTCGACGAAGAAGTCGGGCGACGCCTCTTCGCCGGACTGGTTCATGCAGATCTACACCAATCCCTACTCTGGAAGCCCCGGAAGCAGCTGGTACGGCAATCGGATCCAGGCGGAACCGTATCTCGCTTCCAACCTCGACGCTCCCGGCGGCCAGTGGAACGATTGGACCACCACCGCCGGCGGCACCAACTCCCTCAACTGGGGCGATTCGTCCCAAGGGGACTTCGGCGCCGGCCTCGGCAGCCTGGACACTTTGAAGTCGGCTTCGGTCCTCGGCGGTACCGGTACCTACGCTGACGCCGGCGTCCTGTTCTTCACCTTCGGGACCGGAAGCGGCTGGGCGAACGGATTCGACGGCCAGATCGGCCCGATCACCGTGCTCTTCAACAACGGCACGGGCACCATCATCAACTTCGAGGCCTCCACCCCGGCGGTTCCCGGCCCCGCCGGACTGGCCGGCCTCCTCGGACTCGCGGTCGTCGGCCGACGTCGTCGACGCTGAAAAACCGACCGATCGAAAAGGTTTGGAACAACGCGCCCCCGACCCTCACTGGGTCGGGGGCGTTTTCCATTCCGTCCGGATACTCCGCCGGTGGGTCATGTCGATCGCCATCAGCCGGTTCCACTTCCCGGGCCGCGAGGGGCTCCGTGCGGCGGTTTCCCGCGAAGCCGATCACGACGCGCCCTCGATGGAACGCAACCGCGAAGACCAGGCAGACCGCCGCATTCCATCAAGCCTGGGAGCGGCCACCAAAAGAGCGCGGCGTCGATGACCGAGGTCTTCGTCGCCGCGCCGTGAGGTGGTTGGTATGAGCCCGGATTCGAGCCCTGAAGTCGATGGATTCGTTCAAAACCTCCGCATCCGGTGTTTTCCCGGCTATCCTGCGGCGTCCGTCTCCCGGGGCGCGGTCTCGAACCATGCACTCTCTCACCCATCGCAAACTGCTTTCACCGAAGGACCTCGCGACCGCCATCGG
>CAJWFU010000087.1:0-7544 GCA_913031315.1 uncultured Phycisphaerae bacterium
AGCATCCCGGTTCAAGGTCGCCCCCGGCGGGGTTCCTTCGGTCGGACGGCTCTTCGCGGGGCGATGTGACGCCACGGTCGCGGGCCACGGCGACGATCCGGTCGCCCGCTCGCCTCGCTCCGACGATGTTCCGTGAAACCGGACCGAGTTCGAGTTCGGCCAGCGGGCCTGAGACATACAGGTGTGAATGCCACCGGAGCGAGGAGTCGACGATGGGGTACCCACAGTCGGCGCATCGGAGCGCCGCCGAATCGATCAGCTCATCGACCATCGTGCCGCCCGGGCGACGAGTCGCGAAGCCGGTCGCGAGCAGGATTCGGTCGGCGGTCAGCATGGTGTCCGGCCCGAGTTCGACGTCGAGGCGGTCATGGAGATCCTCGAAGCCGGTCACCTCACCCTCGTGCCACTGGATCCGATCGCGGGCGATCGCCCGTCGGATCGAGCGGGCCATCTCCGGGGGAACCGAGCCTCGGTGTCGAGCCTTGGTGATCACCGCTCTTCGTCGATCGGGATCGGGTTCGTGGTCGAAACGGATGGTGAACTTCTCGCCGAGCCAGCCGGGATCACTGTCGAACTGATGTTCACGCAGGGCGTGTCGCGATGCCAGATGGACGTCGTGGCCTTCGGCGAGAAGGCGGAGTGCCACGTGACCCGCCGAGATGCCGCCGCCGACCACCAGCACCGTCTCCGGCGATGACGGCCACCCGTCGAACCCCGGCTCGAAGACATGGTGGATGCGAGGGTGGGTCCGGGAGGCCCAGGCCGGCCAGGCGGTCTGATCGCTCGCCCCGATCGCCAGCACCACGTTTCGGGCCTCGATGCTTCTTCCGTCCGACAACCGGACGGTGAGGCCGTCATCGTTGATCGAGCAGTTCTCCGCCCGACCCCGGATGTGGAGGTTCGTGAGTCCGAAGTGTTCGGCCGACTGGTTGCAGTGATCGTTGAAGAGCCCGAGGCTGGGTCTTTCGAAGGGGGCGGCGAACAGCCCCGGAGGTCTGCTCCGCCGCTTGCCCGCGAAGCGTTGCAGCGACAGCGGGTCCAGGTCGAGGTGGTGGACCGAGGGGGAGCGAAGATGGGTCATCCCGGTCGTGGCGGTGCAGGTGTGCCATCTTTCCAGCAGTCTGTCGCTCGGATCCACGATGCCCAGACGGTCGGCCGGGATGTCCGCATCCGCGAGCAGGCGGGTGGCGATGTGGACGCCGTGGATTCCGCCGCCGATGACCAGCCAATCCAGATTCATCCGGCATCCTCGGCGGAACCGAACCGAGGCAGGAAGGCGTCGGCCGGCAGGCTCGGATGGATTCCCGGTTGGTCAGGTTGCATTGGCATCCGCACCTTCATGGACCACGGGCAGGCGAACGGAATCCGACGATCCGGAGCGAATCACCCGGCGGCCTGATCGTCTCGGGAGTCAGAGCAGCAGGCGGCCTTGCAGCAGGCGGCCTTGCAGCGGGAGTCAAGACGATGGTTCGTGAGGTGCGCGGTCACGAGGATCACGCCGCCGACCGGCGTCATGAGCAGCCAGAAGAGGCTCATGAAATCTCCGGAATCCGCGGTGGCCACGGAATCATCCGCGTCCGGGCAGCATCCGGCGGTGCAGGATGCGTCTTCGGACACCGTCATCATCACGAGGCCCGCAGTCTCGGCCGAGGGCGGGGCCGTTTCTTCGGCGGCACAGCACGCGGCGACGCAGGGAGGGTCGAGATCGACGTTCTCGATGGCCGGAGTCGCGTCCGCGATCATGGTCGACGCATCATCGTCACTGGAACAGCACGACGCGGTGCAGGCCTGGTCCTCTTCATCGGCCATCGACATCGAGGTCGTCTCTTCGGGCACGGTGAACATCGCGTTCGATGACTCGGAGTCACAGCATGCTGCCACGCAGGACGACTCGCCACCGAGGGCGACGGTCATGATGTTCGTCTCGGCGGGCGTGGTGTTCGCGGCACACGGAGTCGGGCAGCAGTCCTCGGGGCCGGCGAACGCCGCGAAGGAAATGAGCCCGAGGCCCGAAAGCCCGATGATGGTGGGTGCCAGTCGATGATGACGACGCCAGCCGGGTACGAAGGCCAGGAGTGCCAACGCGAGGCAGATCCCGACCATCCACTTGTGGAACGACGGCTCGGCGAGGAAGCTCAGCCCCAGAAGAGGGAGGAAACCGACCACGAAGGGCATGGCCGCACAGTGGATGGCACACAGCACCGATGCGGCGACTCCCAACCAGTCGCGATAGGCCTGCGACGTGAGAGGTTCGAGGTTCGGCGTCACGGAGATGGGCTGGTGCATGGGCGTTTTCTGGGGGTTTGAAATCTGGGTGTGCGAGGGACGGATCTTCCGTCCTCGAAGCCCTGATCGGGTAGCCGGGAGAATCCGGCGTCATGGCATTGGTCGCCCTGCTATTGGCAACCTATTGTCAAGAGTATCGCGGATCCCCCGTCTGTCAATTCCCCCGACCCACCGAACGCGCTCGATCTGGCTCGATCCAGGCCGAGTGACCGGAGGCGGATCATCGGAAAACCACGGCGGTCGCTCTCCTTTCCGGATCTCGACCGGGTCGTCACGGGGAACGCCTTCCGGGGCGGGTGGGAAGAGGGGCCCCGAATCGTTCACGGGCTCGCCCGAGGCGGATCCGTGGCGTGCAGCGACGGTCCGCCCTGGCCGGGCACTCGTCGAGAGGCATCACGCTCGAGGCGTCTTCAGTAGCCGCAGGTTCCCCAGTTGCCGAGGAACAGGCCGAAGTCGGACCCGTCCACGGTACCGTTGCCGTCAAAGTCGGCGAGGGGCGCGGAGGTCGAGCCCCACTCCGCGACGAGCAGGCCGAGGTCGTCACCCTGCTCCGTACCGTCGAAGTTGAGATCTCCAAGGCACCAGCCGTCGCATGAGATGGCCGCACGCGCGGCGCACTGGGCGTCCCAGGCCGTTTCGCAGCAGAAGGCGTCGGCGCTGCAGACCAGTCCGCAGCATTCGAGATCGTCGCATCCCTGTGTTCCATTCGCGAGGAATGGAGATCCGGCATCGTCTTCGCCGCAGCCCGCGCAGATGGTGAGCGCGAAGTTCACGCAATTCTGATCCCAGGCCTGGGTACAGCAGAAGAAGTCTTCGACGCATGCCAGTGCGCAGCAGGAGGTGTCCGAGCTTCCGATGCCGGGGTGAGGTTGGTACGCGGAGCCGGCGTCTGGATCGCCGCATTCTCCGCATTCGAAGATCGCGTCATCCGCACAGGTCTGGTCCCATGCGTATTCGCAGCAGAACGGGTCGAGGCCGCACATGATCTCACAGCAGGCGACGTCGAGACATCCGGGAGTTCCATTGGCTTCAAAGGGACTTCCGGCCGCAGGATCCCCACAGCCCGCGCAGTTGGAAACGGCCTGCACGGCACACTCGGTGTCCCAGGAGGAACTGCAGCAGAAGGGATCGATGGCGCAAACGAGGATGCAACAGGCCTCGTCCCGGCAGTGCGTCGACAGCGTCGTGGAACCGGCGTAGCAGGACTGGGGCCCTTCGCCGCAACCGACGGTGCTCGCGCCCCCGCAGTCCAGACAGTCGTCGTTGGCGTCCCGGTAGTTGGTGATTCTCGGGATGGTGATGTCCGGCCGGAATTGATTGACGCCGGTGATGGATGCGTTCATCGTGTAGGGGGGACTGTTGCAGGGGCAGTGGCTGGCACCCCATCCGTGCCCGAGCTCGTGTGCCAGAAGATCGGTCGACGAAGCGAGGTTGCCGTTGTAGTCGATCGCAGACACGCCATAGGCGTCCTCATCGCAGACCACGCCGGTGAAGTTGCAGCCGATCACGCCGCCGCTCACTCGTCCCGTGAAGAGATGGGCGATGTCACGCTCGATGAGGGGAAGGTTGGCTGGATCCCAGATCGTGGCCACCTGGTCTTCGAGTCCCGCGGTACCGGGGACGTCGCAGAGAATGGCGCCCACGTACGGGTCGACACCGCTGCTGGTCCTCACCACGATGGCGGTGAGGCGGTGATCGATCCCGACCTCCGTGTTGTACTGAAGGTTCATCGTGTTCAGGACGAGCTCCACCCGTCTCCCCAGATCGACGATGTCCTCGCCCATCCGCTGGAAGAAGGGGAAGTCACAATCGATCACGATCTGGGCCTTGCACAGGCCGCCCATGCGGAGCTGATCGGTGTTCGGCGGGGGACCGACGGGATGGACCTTTGGGGCCGGATCCCCGGGCTGGTCAGGGACGCCGCAGTGGGCGTCGGTCGGACGGATGTCGATCGTCTGGTAGAGGAGGTGTCGTCGCGGTCGAGGCCCCGCGGGATCTCCGGTCGCGGGTTCGATCCAGAGTTCGCGTCCGTCGCCGAACTGAATCCGCCCGGCGATGCCGTCTGGATGAATGGAGATCGCGACCAGCGAGCCGGGATGGCCTTCCGCGAAACCTCGATAGGTCTCGACCGGCGGGGCTTCTCGGGCTTCGAGCCCGTTCGTTCCGGTGTCGGCGAGGAGTTGGAAGCCCTCGGCCCGCACGCTGTGCTGTCGGAGCTTCAGCCCCAGCACGCCATCGCCGAGGGGCAGCAGGACCCGGGCGGTCCTTCCATCGGCATCGAGAATCGGGGCTGGAACCGTGATCATCCGGCCGTCTTCGAGGCCGAGGGAAGCGATGACGGCACTCTTCGGTGGGGGAGTTCCGGTGGGACTCGTGGCGGCCTGAAGACTGCCCGCGAAGACAAGACTTGCGAGAACGGTATCGATCAAACGGTGAATCATGGTTCTTCCTTCCCGCGGGGTCCGGTCTGTCGCAAGCTCTCAGTCTAACGAATGTTTATCGATTTTTGATCTTGATTCACGTCACTCGGCCGAACCGTACCGAGGCGGTCGATCAAGATCGATCGCACCGGGCCAGGTTCGGGGTTCGTCGACGGCCCTCTTCGTTCACCTGGCGACGCGGATCGCGTGTGCCGGATGCCCGGGGTTCCGGTGGCTTCGGTGGCGAGGCCGACCGCGGTCGGGGTACCGAGGGACCGTCGGCCGCAATTTCGAAGCAGCGCTTGCGTTCGTCGCCGTCGTGCTGGTCTCGCCGCTCTGGCAGATCAGGACCTGGATCCCGTCGGTTCTGCCGCCATCGAGGATGCTGGCCGGATCGTCGGAATCGTCGACGACCCCGAGCAGGGCGATCGCCTTGCCATCGGTGTCGATGGTCTCCGACTCCCGGTAGGTCTGGGCCGAGAGTTGGATGACATCGCCATCGCTGGCGGCGTCGATCGCCGCGTTGATCGAGGCGTACTGGTACCCCTTGGCGCAGACCGTGATGGTCTCAGCGCTGGTGATCGTATTGATTGTGAGCAGGCCGCTGGCGGCCATTGCCACGTTGGTCAGCGTGCGCTGCATGTCTTTCTCGCTCGGGTTGGGAAGGGGAAGCGGACATTCCATCCTGGTTGGCGGGGGGGGAGGATCCAAAAGCTTTCATTCAGATCGAGTCGATCCGGGCCCCATAAACGACGGCCGCCGCCGCCATCAGCCGAGGGCGGTGTTCATTCGATGCGGATGAACGGGGGCGAGCCGTCGAAACAATCCGTGAAGCCGCCACGGAACGATTCGTCTCGTACCACCGGATGTTCGAGATTGTTCCCCGGCCCTCGATCGTGCTCGCCGATCAGCACCCGGCGGGTGCGGGATCCGGCCAAACGTTCGCGGGGAGGATGGCGGGTATCGAGGCGGCAGGTATCAGCGTGGACTCCGGATGATGGCGGCGAACAGTCGGAGCGCGAATCAGGCCTCTGGGTCAAGATTCACCTTGGATGCGGCGGCGTTCGACTCAGCGGGCGGGGGTTTGGAATCCAGCGGAACTTCGAAGTCCGACGACGGGGTAGGATCGGTACGCCTCATCGTTCTCACGGGGAGGCTCAGCACGCCGGACGGGTCGACCCCCATCACCAGAACGGGCAGGTACGACTCACCACGAGGATGGTGCGCAACATCAGTCCCTGGCGATCCCGATTCGCCAAGGATCGCGAAACCGACGATCGGGAGCGGAGTGGATCCAGGGACATGACTTACAAGGAATGGAAATCATGAGTGGAGAAGAGCCGGTCAGTGAATCGACGAACAGGATCCCGGTACTGATCCTCAATGGATTTCTCGGATCGGGAAAGACCACGCTCCTCCGGAGCCTTCTCGTGCAGTCTCGTCGGCAGAATCTCGATCTTGGCGTCATCGTCAACGACATGAGCGATCTCGACGTCGATGGCGAGCTCGTCGCTCAGACCGAGTTCTTCGAAGAAGGCGACCGCCGTTTTCATTCCATTCACGCCTGCGTTTTGAGCAGCAGGCGGGGGGTCGAGCAACTTCAGAACCGGCTTGAGGTGATGCTGTCGGACGGTACTCCGGAGCTGATCATCATCGAAACCAGCGGCAGTTCCCACCCGGTGCCGTTGGTTGAATTCTTCTCCCGCCAGCCGCGATTCAAACTCACCGGCCTGCTGGCGTTGGTGGACGCGGCGATGATCTGCCAGGACTACGACGGAGGTCGTCGGATCCTGCCCACCATGCAGCGGAACATCGAGAGTCAACGCAGAGACACGACGAATCTCCTGGTCGAGCAGGTTCTCTTCTGCAGCCACGTGTTGCTTACCAAGGCCGACCGAATCAGCGGGGATGAAGTTCAGGCGATTGCAGAGTGCATCCATGAGCTGAACCCGTTCGCCCCGGTCATCTCCCTGCCCTGGGGCAACCTGCCCCTCGACGACCTGCAGGTCATGCCTGAGTACGACTACCATCGAGTGCAGCCCCTCATCGAGGAGTTATCACCTTGCATCGAGTCGGGGGACGGTGACGATCGCCCCTACGACCTGGCGACCCGGGTGATCAAGGACGACCGGCCCTTTCATCCGCAGCGGCTCTGGGACACGTGTACCCGACATCTTGGCCAACACATCTATCGAAGCAAGGGTTTCTTCTACCTCTGCAGTCGCGACAACGTCTCGCTCCTCTGGAATCAAGCGGCGGCGGGCATCAACCTTGAACTGGTCGGCTACTGGCGGGCTGGAATCCTCGAAGATGAGGCGGTCAATCTGGATGAGAACGAGAGAAAAGGACTTCGGGAACGGCTGGCCAAGGAGGCGGGGCGGTTCGGTGACCGGCATTGCCACCTGACGGTGATCGGGAGCAAGGATCAGGTGGATCATTTCACCGACTCACTCATGCAGTGCCTCTTGACGGAAGAGGAGATCATTCGCTGGCAAGCGGGCGAAGAGTTTCCTGATCCCTGGCCCGAGGATTACATCACCAGAACACACTGAGTTGCGAAGCTGATCGATAACCGTCGCATCGGGCACGATCCGATTCGCCGGGGCGCGGTGAGCGCCCGAGGAAACCATGCACGCTGAAACGAAACACGACCGCCGGCCAAGGCCGACGGTCGTGTCGTTTCGAATGGAGCGTACCGGTCTCGAACCGGTGACCTGCTGCTTGCAAAGCACGATCTCCAAGAGCTCGACGACGTCCGACGCTGGAAAAATCACGGTACTGACGCGCTGAGGACGGGTCGAGCATACGGCGTCCAGGTCATCCGTGTCATCGAGGTCA
>CAJWFU010000088.1:0-7498 GCA_913031315.1 uncultured Phycisphaerae bacterium
CCGACGACCGCGATTGCATCACGCGATTCATCGATCATGATTTCGTCGGCGCTGAAGGAAACCAGCCCGCGGGGATCGAGGATCGCGAGATTCTGAGAGTCGCTGGTCGGTAGGAAGACCGAATCCGGGCCGACCACGGGGGCCGACGGTCGTTTTCGAACGATCTGTCCACCCGGTTGGAGTACGGGCTTCGGGTCGCCCGGTGGCACCATCACGTCCAACCTTCGGCCGAGTCGGGGTGGGGGTGTCGCGGAGATTCGGCGCAGATACCGGGTCAGTCGTCGTTCTCCGGCCGCGACGACCGTCGAACGTACCGGGCCATCGGACATCAGGAGGGTTCGGAGCTTCACCGTTCCGTCGAAGGTCGCGGTGACCAGCACATCGCGTCCACTCGCGCCCAGCCCGGCCCGTCGGGTGGGTTCCGAGACCGATGGGAACCAGACCGCCAGCTGGGTGACCATGCCTTGGGCCGATGGCAGTCGGTTGATCCAGACCACGGCGGTTTTCGCCCGGAAGTCGTAGGAACCGAGCTCGATCTCGACGTCGCCCTCCAGCAGAAGGCGTTTGGTGTCATCGACGGTCCATTCGACCGCGCTCCTCGCATCCATCCTGAGGCCGTGAGAGATGGGGAGAATCGGCAGCACGAAGCCGCCGAGAGAGGTTCCGTTGATCGGCGTGGCTTGACTGGGAGAAGGGGGATCGAGGTCCCTTCCGACTTCCGGACTCTCGGCACGCACGGCCGCCGGGAGGATCACGCAGGCGATGGAGCCCAGAAACAGGCACGCAAGTCGTTGGAGTGGGGTGATCACGCAGCGAATCGTACTCGACCGGCAGGCATCGCTTCGGTTCCGACCCTCATCGAGGCGGGGTCGACTTTTCCTTCGACACCTTCCTTCGAATCACGCTTTCAGGCTCGATATCCGGACAGCCCGGGATCGTCGACCGAGACCTCACGGAGCAGGGTCATGACGATGAGACCTCCGATCGCCAGAACCGTCATTCCGATCGCCTCCGACCATCGGCCGAGTCCGGCGAACCAGGCGGCGGCATAGATCGCATGCCAGGCCGCGCCGTAGCGTCGGATCTTCTCCGCGGCCACGGTTCCCGGGACTCGCGAGACCTTTCGCCAGGCGATCAAGATGAAGGCGAGGACGGCCAGCGTGGGCCAGATCGCGGTCTCGATGCCGAGTCCACCCGGCGCAAAACCGGCAGCGGGGCCCCGGACGACTCCGAGGCCGATGATGAGAATCGAACAGAGGGCCCATCCGATGATCGTGGCGATGATGCTGCGTCGACGAAATCGTGGCCTTTTGTCTTCGAGGACATGGGTCAGGGCCGCCATTCCCAGCACGTGGGTGAAGACCAGCCAGACCGGTGGCGTGAACGCCAGGTCGTAGTTCGGAATCATCATGTGGGTGACATGAACGAGTCCCGCCACGATGACCCCGATCGCGGGAAGGTGCTTGCCCACCGCGTCGTAGAACAGAATGCCGGTCGCAGCCAGCACCGCGAAGATCAATGCGAGATTTCCAAACGGAATCGCGGCGGCGATCGCGGCCAGCAGGGCCCCGATGGCGATGATCACCGCCTGTCCGGCCCGAATCCGGCCGGATGGCAGGGGGCGATCCGGACTGAAGGCGGCGTCATGTCGCAGATCCAGAAGATCATTGAGGGTCGCTGCGAAGGCGAAGAGGCCGAAAGAGACCACCGTCGCCACCGCGAAGTCGACCGCAAGCGGCATTTCATACGCTGGGACATGGTTGTAGCGGGCGTCTCCCCGGGTGTAGAGGATGACGAACCAGGCGTCGGTGGCAGCCCCGAAAACCAGCGAAAGCCGGGTCAGCTGGAAGGCGGGAATGAGCCGGGACGTCACCGGAGACATTTCAAGATGGTAGCGAGGTGGCGGGCCTGATCGGGCCGGGCGTCGTACGATGTCCGTTTCCACCTTCCAACCACCCCTCGATTGACCCCATGAGCCGTTCTGAAACGATCAAAGAGGATGCCGCCGGGCTTCGCATCGCGATTCTGGTGAGCCGGTATCACGAGCCGATCACCACCGCCCTGGAGACCGGGGCCCGTGATGCCTTCCACGCAGCCGGCGGTCGTCCGGATCTGCTCGAAGTGCATGAGTGCCCCGGGGCCTTCGAGCTCGCGGGTCTGGCTTCGGTGGCGATCGCCACGGGTCGATTCGACGCCGTCATCTGTCTGGGTTGCGTGGTGAAGGGTGAGACCTCCCACGACGCCTGGCTGAACGGGGCGGTGGCCAACGAACTCGCGGCCTTGTCCGCCAGGCACGGCGTCGCGGTGTCCTTCGGACTCCTGACCGTGAATGATCTGGCGCAGGCTCGAGAACGAGCTGGCGGCAGCAAGGGCAACAAGGGCGCCGAATCAATGCAGGCCGCCATCGCTTTCGTCCGGGTCGCGGAAAGAATCCGCCGAAGAGTCCAATCATGAAACTCGACCGTGCCGCCCGTCGCTGTGCTCTGCAGGCGATGTATCAATTCGATGCCGACCCGGAATCCGATCAAGGAGTCGTGGAATCGACCCTCGAGGGCTCCGGCGCCGACGAAGCCGCCCGTTCCGCGGGATTCTCCCTCGCCAATCTTGCGTGGGAGTTCCGGGATGAGAATGATCTCGAGATCGAACGCTGCTCGCCGGAGTGGCCGATGCGTCGGCAGCCGATGGTCGATCGCAATCTCTTGAGGTTGGCGTGTTACGAGTTCACTCGGGGTGGAACGCCGCCGAAGGTCGCCATCAATGAAGCGATCGAACTGGCCCGCGAATTCGGAGGCGAGAAGTCGCCCGGATTCGTGAACGCGATCCTCGACGACATCCTCAAGGCGCGAACGGGAGAGTCTCCCGCGCCGGAGGAGGGAGAGCAGGCGTGAAGTTCTTCAAACGTACGGTCGAAGCGGTTCGGCGAGGGCTCTCCCGTACCGCCGGAGTGCTTGGTGGCGGACTTCGGGCCTTGCTTTCCGGCCGTCGTCTGAACGATGAACTGGTGGACCAGATCGAGGCGAGCCTGATCTCGGCCGATGTCGGCGTTCGAGCCACCTCGGAGATCATCGACGAGCTGCGGGCCGCGGTGAAGAACGGTGAACTCGAGCGGGGCGAGGAAGCGATTGATTTTCTCAAGACCAGGCTCAAGGGGCGCTGGGACGGAGAGACCCCGGGAATCGCGGTGGCGGCAGCGCCGCCGACGGTGGTCCTGGTGGTCGGAGTCAACGGCGTGGGCAAGACGACCAGCGTCGCGAAGATCGCCCACACGCTCCGAAGCGAAGGACGCTCGGTCGTGCTGGCGGCGGCGGACACCTTCCGAGCCGGTGCGGTCGAACAACTCGCGATCTGGGCCGAGCGACTGGGCGTCGATCTGGTCCGAGGCAAGGCGGGAGCCGACCCGGCAGCGGTGGTCTACGACGCCGTCGATGCGGCGATGGCTCGCAACGCCGATGTGCTCCTGGTCGACACCGCCGGACGATTGCACGTCGACACCGGCCTGATGCGTCAGTTGGTCAAGGTTCGAGAGGTCATCCAGAAGAAGATTCCGGACGCGCCGCACGAGGTGCTTCTGGTTCTGGATGCCACCAGCGGCCAGAACGCACTGGTGCAGGCCAAGGTCTTCGGCGAGGCCGTGGGAGTGACGGGTCTGTTTCTCGCCAAACTGGATGGCACCGCACGGGGCGGCATCGCGGTGGCGATCCGTGACACGTTGGATGTACCGGTGAAATTGGTGGGAGTGGGCGAGCGAGTCGAGGATGTCCAGCCGTTCGATCCGGACAGCTTCATCGATGCGATGTTCGCCGAAGGCGATTGAGGGGCTTTTAAGGCTGCAAAGTCGGTTCTTCGAGGCTTTTGATGAATGATCTGGGGGAAGGTTCATCGACTCGAGGTGGCCGATCCCATACCATCGAAGCCGAAGTGGTCGCCTTGAATCCGCCGCACGAGGGTCGCGAAGCCCCTGTAACGATCGTCGATCGTCTGGCGTCACCCTTATCCGCCCCTACGAGAACGGCTCGCCATGACGAGTGACCTCGAGAATCCAATGATCTGGCCGGCTCCGAGCCGATCCCGAACCGGCTTCACGCTCGTGGAGACGATGGCGGTGATCGGGATCATCGTGGTCTTGATGAGCATCGCGATTCCCACCCTCAAGGTGGTTCGAAACGAAGCGCAGTCGACCTCCTGCCGGACCTCTCTTCGAGAGATCGGAACCGCGATCTCGACCTACCGAATCAACATGGGCGAGCGAATTCCGTCGTGCGAGCCGCTCCCCGCGATGATCGAGGAGGGGGTCACCGAGGGTGGCCTTCCGGAAGTGCTCGACGGTTACATCGACGTCGATTGCAGCTGCTGGGTCTGCAGCGCGGACGTCGACCCCGAAAGCCTCTCCGCGGGAACCAGCTACCTCTACGTTCCCGGCCTCATCCGATACGCCCCGCAGATCCAGATCACGGTCGGGCAGGCACTCCTTCCGCTGATCCTCAGTGGCAACTTCGATGCAGATCGAATCGAGCAGTTCCGTCGGAATTATGAAGCCAACGAACTCACCGCGATCTTCGAGCACGAGCGAGGCCGCCGGCTGCCACTGCTCACCGACAGTCAGGATCGTCACCCCAACAACGCCAGTGTGGCCCGGAACGGGCTCTTCATCGATGGCAGCGTCGCTGCGATGGAGCAGGAGCTCGGAGATCTGGAGGACGACCTCCCGATCGGTCGATACGGCGGTCTCTTCGACGGGCATCCGAGTGCCCTTGACTCCGGTGCATTCAGCCTCAGGGAGCAGGACCGATGAACCCGCTGAGCGAACGAATCGATGCCCTCCGCGAGGCGATCGATGGTCGTGAGAGGTCGGCGGGAATCGCCGCGACGGTGCTCCTGGCCTCGACGCTGGTGATCGGCGGTACCTGGTGGTGGCTGGACACTCGCTGGACGCCACCGCCCAGCATCTTCGATTCACCGGTCGATGATGTCGTCGGCTACCTCGCCATGGATGACTTCAGTCAGCTCTCGCTTGAAGAGCGGATGAAATATCTCGGTGAGTTCGCGTCAAGATTCCGGGGATTCGATCAGGAGGACTCCGCGGCGACCGCGGCGTTCCTCGCTGGAGTGACCGGCTCGACCCGCGAACAGATGCGGCAGAACGCCAGAACCCTGGCCAAGGACGTGCTCCTCGACGGGGCGGAGGGCTACTTCGCCACCTCGGAATCCGAGCGTGGCGCCTACCTCGATGAATGGCTGGCAGGCTGGCAGCGTCGGGCGGAGGAGATGGTGACCGGTGACGCCCGGGCGATGGATGATGATGCCCGAGCCGCGGAGATCAAGGGTGATGCTCGCGCGGACATGACGCGGGAACGAGATCCGGACGACCTTCCTCCTCTCGACTCTCGAACCACCGCCCGATTCCTGGGCCTCTGGCAGAGCGACATCGAGGCGGCCAGCACCCCTCGTGAGCAGGGGCAGATCATCCGATTCATGGAGGACCTCCGGGTCCATATCGCGTTCTCGGGTTGATGCGTCATCAACAGCCAAAAGATTCAGCCTCCGGATCGGGCAGCGACTCCGGTCGGGTGTCCTACCCGGTGGAATCCCTGGTCCCGGAACTCGCGTCGACCCTGATCGGTGGCCGATCGGCGGTGGTGACCGCGCCCCCGGGGACCGGAAAAAGCACCGTCATGCCGGCGGCCCTGCTCGATCGACTTC
This sequence comes from uncultured Phycisphaerae bacterium, assembly GCA_913031315.1. Classification (GTDB taxonomy): domain Bacteria; phylum Planctomycetota; class Phycisphaerae; order Phycisphaerales; family SM1A02. The sequence goes on from CAJWFU010000088.1 coordinate 5,701, forward strand.
CGGGTCGGATCCTCGTCACCCAGCCACGCCGCCTTGCGACCCGAATGCTCGCGGCTCGTACCGCCCGACTCCGACAAGGCGAGGTCGGAGGTGAGGTCGGGTTCGCGGTTCGGGGCGAACGGCGCGAGGGCTCCGCCACCAGGCTCCTGTACCTCACGGAAGGGCTCCTGCTTCGACGATTGCTGGCGGGTGCGGATAGCGGTGCTTCCGAAGCCGACGTCGTCGTGCTGGACGAATTCCACGAGCGATCGATCGACGCGGATCTTCTGCTTGGAGTGCTGCGGGACCGTGGCATCCGCCTGGTGGTCGCCAGTGCGACCCTCGACGCCGCCGGTATCGCCACGTCACTCGGGGCGGTTCCGCTCTCCGTGAATGCTCGCCTGCATCCGGTCACCGTCAGTCATCGGAAGGCGCCTTCGGTCGATCCGGTCTGGAATCTCGCGGCGGAATCGGTGGCGTCCGTGTTGGCGGACCCCGATGACGACGGAGGGGACATTCTCGTCTTCATGCCGGGACGACGTGAGATCGAACGGACGATCGAATCTTGTGCGCGGGTGGCTCGAGGGCTCGAGATCCGACCACTGCATGGCGGTCTCTCCGGCGGTGAACAGGACCGGGCGGTCTCGGATCGAGGGCCCCGGCGGATCGTGGTGGCCACCAACATCGCGGAGACCTCGATCACCATTCCCCGGGTCACGGTGGTCATCGATGCCGGGCTGGCTCGAATCGATCGTTTCGATCCCGGACGGGATCTCCCGAGTCTGACCACCGAGCCGGTCGATCGTGCCAGCGCCGTTCAGCGAGCCGGTCGTGCGGGACGTCTCCGGCCGGGTCGATGCATCCGGCTCTACACCGAGAGCCAGTTCCTACGCCGGCCGGCAGCCCGGATTCCCGCGACCGCTCGGGCGGATCTCGCGGAGGCCTTCCTGCGGTTGCGTGCGGCGAACCTCGATCCGCACGCCTTCGCGTGGATTGAACCTCCGCCGTCGGAAGCGGTCCTGCATGCGGAGAAGACGCTCGCGGCGATCGATGCGGTGGAAGAGGGTCGATTGACCGATACCGGACGCCGGATCGCAGGTCTTCCGCTGCCTCCGAGGGTGGGACGCTTCCTCGTGGATGCGTTGGATGCGGGCGGTGGTCGTTTCGCCGCCGCCTGTGCCGCGGTGTTGGGCGAGCGGGAACTGGCGCCGAAGATGTCGCCGGCGACCCTCGACGGCTTTCGGCGAGTCGGGGATCCGGAGGGAGATCTGGCCGCCCGCGCTCGCCTGGTGATGGACGGAAAGGCTCGGCCACGAGGGGCGGACGAGGGTGCTTTGGTGGATGCCCGTCGGACCGCGGTGGAACTCGAGCGCACCTTCAAGATTCGGAACGACGGTGAACCGGGAGTCGTCATCCCAGCATTGCTCACGGCGTTTCCGGATCGCGTGGCCTTCCGACGGGCGGATGCTCGGGATGCCTGTGCCCTCCCCGGGCGACGGCAGGCGGTCCTCGAGCGTGACTCTCTGGTTCGACGGGCGGGATTTCTCGTGGCGGCGGCGATTCGTGGCCTGGAGACTCGAGGCGAAGGAATGACGATTCTTTCTCTGGCGACGGCGATTCCGGAATCGGTGGCGATCGAAGCGCTGGGCAGCCGACTGTCCGAAGGTCGTCGTTTCGAACTCGATGTGGAGACCGGTCGCATGGAGACGGTCGAGCATCGTCGTCTCGATGACACCGACATCGAAACGCGGCGCGGACCGGTCGGGCCGGGAGACCGGGCGGCGGCGGCCGCCGCCATGCTCGCGTTGGTCGAGTCGGG
>CAJWFU010000089.1:0-7433 GCA_913031315.1 uncultured Phycisphaerae bacterium
CCACTGCGAAGGTCAGCTCCATCCCGGCCGGCCGACCATCGATGGTGGCACGGAGAAGTCGTCCTCGTCCACCATTCGGTTCGAGGGTCACGACCTGCAACCATCCGTGTTCGACTCGTCCGTCGGCATCCGACCCGACTGGAACCCCGGCCAGAAGCACCGGTGTCGGGGCCTCGACGCCGCGTCGGATCGCCGATTCGAAGGCCTCGACGGCAGCGGGCCATCGCCTGCGAGCGAGCAAGGATGATCGTTCGGTCGCGGCATCACTCCGAAAAACCCTGACGTCGGCTTCGTTCAAGACATCCAGGGCCTCCTGAGGCCACGACCACACTCGCCGGAAGGAACCTCTGGGCTCCAGATCACACACGGCGGCACGGCGAGCACGAAGCGGGTTCGGCGTCTCCTGAGAAAGCGCGCGGCGGTCGGCATCGCTTCCCAGGCTCTCGGGATCGAGGGTCTCGACCACGTCGGTCCACGAAATCAACGTCACCCGAAGATCGGGGCCCAACGGATAGGGAATCTCGGGAGGCGGCGCACCATCCTCAAGCAGCAGACCGGCCATCGCGTCGAGAAGTCGAGCACCTGAAGCCGCGTACCGGCCCGGAAGTTCCAGAATTTCGAGTTCCGGGAGGCCGCATCGAAGGAGCCCGCGGGTGTACAACCAGAGCGTCCCTTCATCGAGGTTCTCGTGGCCGGATACCGCCTGAACTCGCCAGAGCACGTCCTCGGGTGGGCCGAGTTCCGCATCAAGCAGATCGCCATCGATCTCGGCGCGATCGAACCAGCGACCGGTCGTGGCATCGATGATGGCGACCGCGTCGGCCGAAGATGCGAGCACCGTGGCCAGACGCCCCCACCCCAATCGGGGATCAGCGACGTCCAGCAGTGACTCGACCACGATCGACCAAAGAGAGTCACGGACCCCCGCCGTGAGCTCGGGCGGCACCTCGTCCATACGTTTGGTCCGCTCGCAGGCGACCAGAACCGGGACGTCATGACCGGGAAGTCGAATCACCATCGACCAGGGGTGTTTGTCGTCGGGAGACGGCTGAATCTCCAGAACCTCGATCACATCCGAGATTCGAGTGGCGACGGACGCGAGAAATGCGTCCGCCTCCGGTGGATCCGAGCCCCGAAGTGGTGCGACCAGCGTCGCGGGCCACGGTTCCTCGATTCGCCATGCAGGATGAATTCCGTCGCTGTTGCTCATCAGTTCGCCACGATGTTCACGAGCTTGCCGGGAACCACGACCACCTTGCGGATCGTAAGCCCCTCCACGAGTTCCTTGATTCTTTCGTCCGCGAGCGCCGCGTCTTCCAGCACCTTTGGTTCGGCGCCGGCCGGCACCGTGATGCGGCTCCTGACCTTGCCCATCACCTGGACCGGCACTTCGATCGTCTCGTCCTCGAGCATCGCCGGATCGACCGTCGGCCAATCGGCCAGCACCACGCTGGATCGGCCGTTCGGACACCCGAGCCGATGATGAATCTCCTCGGCAAGATGCGGAGCGAAGGGGCCGAGAGTCCGGTTGAAACGATCGAGTTGATCCGCGGTGACTCCGACGCCGGTCGCCGTGTTGACGAATTCGATCATCGCCGCGATCGCGGTGTTGAACGCGAGACGCTCGATGTCACCACCCACCTTGGCGATCGTTCGGTGCAGGAACTTTTCAACCGTCTCGTCCGGATGCTCTCGCAGGTTCAGTTCCCCGGTGCCTTCGTCGACCGCGAGCCGCCAGTACCGCTGCAGGAACCGATGAACGCCCACGATGTCCCGGGTGTTCCAGGGCTTGGATGCATCGAGCGGCCCCATGGCCATCTCATAGAGGCGAAACGTATCAGCGCCGTAATCGGCGATCACGTCGTCGGGATTGACCACGTTTCGGAGAGACTTCGACATCTTCGCGACGATTCGGTCCACCGACTCGTCGCTTTCGATCTCGATGAACGACTCGGTGCCGTCCTCCGCGGTCCGGACCTCGACTTCGTCGACCGGAACCAGTGAACCATCGCCCCGTTTGTAGGCGAAACTCGTGATGAGCCCCTGATGGAAGAGTTTTCCGATCGGCTCCGGAGTCGAGACTTCACCTCGGTCGAAGAGGATCTTGTGCCAGAACCTGGCGTAGAGCAGGTGCAGCACCGCATGCTCCGCGCCCCCGACGTAGAGATCCACGCCACCCACGTGATGGCTGGTGGCGTCGAAGGACTCCTCGCCCGGAGCACAAGTTCGTTCTCCACCCGAGGGATCCCGGTCGGAAAGCATCCAGTAACGCTCGGCCTCGTTCGAAATGAATCGCTCGTCGTTGGATGAATCCGCGTATCGCAGGTAGTACCAGCATGACCCGGCCCAGCCGGGCATGGTGTTCGTTTCACGTCGAACCGGAGTGTCCGGAGGCAGGATCGATGGATCGACACCCGCTTCACCCGCCGTGGTGTTCACCCATTCGGTGGCCTTGCCCAGCGGCGGGGTCGGCGTGTCGCTCTCCACCGGCTGGTAGTCGTCCAGATCCGGGAGCACCACCGGGAGAGCGGACTCTGAGACCGGATGATGATTTCCCGCTTCGTCGAAGACGATGGGGAACGGTTCACCCCAGTACCGCTGGCGGCTGAAGAGCCAGTCCCGCAATTTGAAGTTCACGGTGCCGCGGCCGGCTCCACAGGTCTCGAGCCATTCGATGATCGACTCGGTGGCCTCGACCGTCGCCTTCCCGTCAAGCGTGACCTCTTCGTTCGAACTTTCGACCGCGACGCCCGCACCCACCCGGGCCTCGGTCCATTCCGCGACCGGAGGATCATCTGCTCGACCCTCGATCGCCACCACTCGGCGAATCGGAAGGTCGAATCGTCGAGCGAATTCGAAGTCCCGCTGATCGTGGGCCGGCACCGCCATGATGGCGCCGGTTCCGTAGCCTGCGAGCACGTAATCCGCGGTCCAGATCGGAATCGATTCACCGGTGGCAGGATTGACCGCGGACCGTCCCGTCGGGACTCCGGTCTTCTCTCTTGAATCAGCCATTCGATCGATGTCCGCACGATTACGGGCATCACGAGCGTAATTTTCGAGTTCGGGCACGTCACCGGCAGCAATCGCACGATCGACCAGGGGATGCTCGGGCGCCACGACCATGTAGGTCGCTCCGAAGATCGTGTCCGGTCGGGTGGTGAAAACCTCCAACGGCTCTTTTTCGCCCGCATCGACCTGAAAACGAACCAAGGCGCCTTCGCTCCGACCGATCCACTCTCGCTGCTGGGTACGGGTGGATTCCGGCCAGTCGATCATGGCGAGATCATCGAGCAGCCTCTGGGAATACTCGGTGATTCGGAACATCCACTGACGAAGCGGCTTGCGGGTGACCGGGTAGCCACCACGTTCACTTCGCCCGTCGATGACTTCCTCATTGGCCAGCACGGTCCCCAGTTTCGGACACCAGTTGACCGTCTGTTCTCCGAGGTAGGCCAGCCGTCGGCCGTCGATGACTTCCCGCCGCCCATTGGTGTCCAATCCCTTCCAGGGGACGGCGACTCCGTCGTCGTCCTTCAAGGTGATCGTTCCCTCATCCAGACCTTCGATCAGATCACGGATCGGACGGGCCTTCTGGACTTCACGATCGAACCACGAGTCGTACGCCTTCAACCAGATCCACTGCGTCCAGCGGTAATACGAGGGATCAATGGTGGCGAACTCCCGCGACCAGTCGTAGCCGAAGCCGAATCGCTTCAGTTGCCGCCGAAAATTGTCGATCGCGGTGACCGTGGTCTCCCGCGGATGAACCCCGGTCTGGACCGCATATTGCTCCGCGGGGAGCCCGAACGCGTCGAAGCCCATCGGATGCAGAACGTTGAACCCCCGCATCCGTCGGAAACGACAAAGGATGTCCGTCGCGGTGTAGCCCTCGGGATGCCCCACGTGGAGACCGGCTCCAGAGGGGTATGGAAACATGTCGAGACAGTAGAACTTCGGCTTCGAAGCATCGAACCCCGGATCACCGGGGCCGAGCGTGCGGTCGATCTGGTTCCGTTCCCAATCCGCCTGCCAGCGCAATTCGATCTCGTCCGCCCGTCGGGCGTCGTAGCGGTGGGTGGCCGGGGCGTCAGGGGCGTGGTCCGCGGTGGGCTTCATCGTGTCGGATCCGGAGGGGACGGGCCGAGGGGCAGAGTCGTGGAGTGTGGATCTTACGACCGCCCGCCCGTCACGGACGTGGAACGTCCGGGCACGGGCGGGCAGGGGTCTGCCGAGGCACGGAGACGGCTCAGGCCGTCACCGCCTCCTCGCGAGACTTGCGGAGCTGTTCGAGGTGCTTCATCGCATCCCCGACCAGGTAGAAACTTCCCGTGACACAGATGAGATCGTCCCGGCTGACCGCCCGCGCGGCCAGTTCGAGGGCGGCCCCCACCGTCGGCGCCGTCTGGCACATCTTGCCACTGCGTTCCATGAATCGTCGCTTCAGATCCTCAGGATCGCAGGCTCGAGGATTCGACGTCGAACGGGTGAAGATCACCTTGTCCGCACCGAGGCTGACGCGGTCCAGGAGCGAATCCACGTCCTTGTCCTGAGCACAACCGAAGACACAGACCATCGAGTCGTAGGGAACATGGGCTCCGACGCATCGCATGAGCGCCCCGAGCGAGTCGGGATTGTGGGCCCCGTCGACCAGGATCCTCGGCTGCGGCCAGACCAGCTGCATGCGACCGGGAATGACGGTGTCCTCCAGCCCCGCGGTGACGGTGGCTTCAGGACAGTCGAATCCGATCGACTTGAGATGATCGACCGCCGCGAGGGCGAGTCCACAATTGAAGGCCTGATGTTCGCCGGGCAGCGGGACCGGAAGGTGCTCGAGCCGGCTGGTCTCGGTGTAGAGACAGACACGGTTGTGGGGCCCGAGTTCCGCGGTTGAACAGAAGCGATTGCTGAACTCGATCTCGCGGTTCACGAATCGGACGGTGGTGCCGACCGATTCCGCGGTTTCCATGAGTACGGGTTCCACCTCGGCGTGCTGCTCGCGGGTGATCACCGGAACTCCGGGCTTGAGGATGCCGGCCTTCTCCTTCGCGACGGAAGCGAGCTCCGTGCCGAGGATGCGTGTGTGGTCCAGCTGGATCTCGGTGATCAGACTCAGTACCGGCATGATCACGTTCGTGGAATCCAGCCGGCCCCCGAGACCGACCTCCACCAACGCGATGTCGACCGCCTGATCCGCGAAGTGCATGAAGCCGATCGCGGTGATGGCTTCGAAGAACGTCGGATTCTCTCCGGTCTTGACGGCGGCCTCCGCGACCCGCCGCATGAGATCGGTGAAGTCGGGTCGACCGATCATCTGGCCGTTGATCGAGATCCGTTCCCGGACATCCGTCAGATGCGGACTCGTGAACGAACCCACCGCGTATCCGCACTTGCGGAGCATCGCGGACATCATGGCGATCGTGGAACCCTTGCCGTTGGTGCCCGCGACATGGACCGCACGGAACTGCTCCTGCGGATTGCCGAGGGCGGTCAACAGGTTCCGCATGCGGTCGAGCTTGAAGTCGCCTTCGGCGTCATAGCGGACGACTCTCTGACGCTCGACGTCATGCAGTTCCAGCAGCCAACGCACGGCGCCGGGGTACGACGAAATCCGTTCTGCCCCGACCTTCGCTGCTCCCTTGGCACTCCGGGATTTCTTGGCGGTGGTCTTGGCTTCGGTACCAGCGGAGGAACCCGTGGTCTTTTTCTTGGTCTTTGATGTCAACTTCTTGGCCGTCATTCGAGGTTGTTGAGAGGGGTGCGGCCGTCCTGGCCCCGGGGAGCCACCGACGTCTTGTCGGCGGGCGTGGAACGATTCAAGGATCGCTTTTTGAACCGCCACCACGTTGGCGGGTCATGCCGGAAGGCATAACGCCTTACTATAGCGAACTCCGGATTTTCAATCAAATACAAAGCCGTAACAGACTGCAATAAGCAGACTTACGCCGTCAAGAAGCCTCGGCCCCTCGGGTCGTCCGATGCAGCCTCACCACCCGTGAGTCCATGAGGTTCACAGCCCCGCCGGGCGCTCGCTCCAGCAATCGGCCGGCCGCGGCCAGAACCGCGTTCCGTTCGGCTGGTTTTTCCGGCAGCAACAACATCAGGATCCCGTCTTCGATCCCGCTTCGCAGGCGATCGAAGTACCCCCGATCCATCCGGCGAACCGCGGTCTCCGTCAGGCTGGTGATCGCCTCCGAAGATGCATCTCCGCCCACTGGCCAATCGTCATGCAGCGCATCGACCGTGACATCTCGTTCGGTGGTGTTGAGGTGAAAGTAGTTCACCCCCTCGCCGCAGAGGTTGAAGACGACCTGGTCCCCGATTCCGCGAAACTTCCGAACCAGCCGCGATTTCCCAGGACGGACCGGCGCCACGTACAACTTGAGTGCATCGAATTCCCGGCTGTCCACGCCGAATCGACGCTCGATGAACTCCTCGAAGAGCTCGCTGGCCATGTTTCGAATGCGGGCAAGCCCCGGATACAGAATGATCAGCGGGCTTTTCTGCCGGAGAGCCGAGTCGAGGAGACGACTCTCGGCACTCTCCTTGCCGAATCGAAGGAAGGAACTTCGAAGGGCTTCCTCATGGTCCTCCAGGGCGTGCGACTCCCGACCACCGGGATTCGGGATCACGAGACGCCGCTCGCCCATCCCCATGTCGGCCGCCCACCAGAATCGATCGAGGTTCACGATGGTCGCGCCACCGGAGAGGCCCTGGATGAACCCAGAACCCGCGGGGCCGTCGTCGTTGTTGGATCGTCTTTTGAAGAAACCGAGCATGATTGGTTCCGAGGAGGGCCGAACAGTGTAGCGAAGAGAGATTCGCAATCCTGAAATACCTGCTTCAGGGCCATGGATGCTTGGGATACCGACGTTTCAATTCCTTCTTCAACTCTGGATACGTTCGATTCCAGAATCCCGGTAGATCATCGGTCACCTGAACGGGACGGCGGTTCGGCGCCAGGATCTCCAGCAGTACCGGCACCCGCCCTCGGGCGACCGACGGGGTTCGTTCCAGACCGATCAGATCTCCGATCCGGGCCGAACCACGTGGGGGCTCCCCCGCTTTCCAGGCGACTCGCATCGAACGCCCTCGCGGCAATGAAATTCGAGATGGCGCCGCCTCATCGACGAACGTCGCGTCATTCCAGTCCAATGCGGAACGCAGAATCTCGATGATGCGAGTCGCGTTTGGCAGGTCGGCGAGTCGGTGTCTGGAACCCACGATCTCCGCCCGCATGACCATGAGTTCCTCCTCATCGAAGATTGGAAGACCTCGATTCGGAAACCACTCCGCGGTTCGACGCACTCGCTCGAGAAAACTCTCCACCTCTTCGTCCCAGCCAGGAATGGATATCTCGCCCGACTCGACCAACGCGAGCATGGCGGCGGACGCCGCCGCCCGGTAAGTGCGCCGCGCCACCTGCGCCTGCA
>CAJWFU010000090.1:0-7424 GCA_913031315.1 uncultured Phycisphaerae bacterium
CCCGTCACGAGTGTCGGGCACGTTTCTGCTCCACGTGTGGCGCGACCGAGTTCAGAGCCCGACTTCGTCTGGCGATTCGATCCTGTTCATCCCACCCGGACCGCGAACGCACGAGCAGTGTTCTGAATCACGCGGATCTCGATGTGCTCGCGGCGGGTCTTCGAGATCTTCCGCCCTGGATGACGGCGCATCCGTGGACCGTCCACGGACTGATCCTGGTCATCTGCACCTGGTTCTATGAAACGGATGATCGGGACGCGCTCGACGGAACCTCGGCTGGAGATCTGGTCGAACGAATGATCGACCATCACACTCGAATTCACGGGCGCGACCTGGAACCGGTGCGGCATCCGACCGATCGGACGTCGGCTCGTTGGCGATCGTCTCCGGGCGAGAAGACCGACGATTGAACCGACCGGGATCAGGGTTGGATGATCAGTGACTCGTCTCGCTCCGGATGATCACGGAGCGGCTGGGGGAAGGTCTCGTCGGTCGAGCAATCGAACTCGCTGGGGAGTCCGGAAGAAACGATCGAGATGACGCCGGGTGGTGATTCGACAACGCACCCAGTCCCGGTCCGACTCGTCGTCTCGTACCGCCAGATGGTTTGGGGATCCCGGTGTGCGTCCGGGTCGCCTAGACCACCACGAAGACGTCGGCGACATCCGAGAGTGTCTCGAATCGGAGTTCGAGCAGACGGTCTTCATTGAAGTAGGTGAAGCAGTCGAAGGTGCGGGGCATGATCTCGGATCCAGGTTCAGGCGGTACTCGCATGGTGACGTTCGAAGGTCGCGATCAGGTCGGCGTGGCCGTGTGCCCGGCCGATCGCGGTGGTGTTGATCGGCTTGCGGACCTGTTGTTCGGAGAGTGTGGGGATGAACCGACCGCCGCGGGCGTCACGGGCCGCGGTCTCCGGATGCAGGCAGGTCTCATCCATCGTCAGGCCGCAGGCGTCGAGGATGCCGGGTACGACCTCCGCGGGGGTCTTGGCAAGCGATTCATAGTCCACGGTCAGCATCGGATTCGGAAGAACGTGCTTCCAGTGGGACATGAGCCGCTCGTGCAGGGCGGTCATGACTCCGATCGATTCCATGCGACTGGTCCAGGCCATGCGCAGCGGGTCGAAGGTGTTGGCGAAGATCGACATCGCGGTGTCCGCCCGATCTCGCTCGGTGAAGAGGATGGCGGCGTTCGGAAAGAGGAGTCCGATGCCTCCGGCTTCCCGGGGCAGCATGAGGCTCTTGTTCGCGATCCGCTCCCGCCGTCCGCCCAGGGCCTGGAGTCCCTGGAGGTAGTCGACGCGGATTCGCTCGAGATCGTCGTCGCTCGCCCGGGCGAGGCCGAGGACGGACTCGGCTCCGCCGACGCCCATCCGGGCCTCGAGGATCTCGTCCAGAAGCGTGCTTTCGCCCACGCCGTGGGCGTCGGGGTGAGCCCCGACCACCCGCTCGAGCAGCGAGGTGCCGCTGCGGGCGAGTCCGAGGATGAAGACCGGTTGCCGGCTGGTGGAGGCTCTGGTCTCGCGGCGTCCGGTGAACGTGTCGGCCGGGAAGGCGTTCACGATTCGATCGACGAGCATCGTCGCCTCCGCGGCGTCGAAGGCACCCTTGACGACCGCGTTCATCGCCTTCCACGCCTCGGCCGCCTCGGTATCTCGTCCGCTCTTCTCAAGGGCTCGCCCGACGGATGCCCAGACCGGACGAGTCGCCAGCGGCGATTGATCCGCGTCCTGATCGAGGAACGCTCGTCCGGCGGTGATCGCCGATTCGAGGTCCCCGACCTCGATGCAGGCGTCGACGTAACTGAGGATCGCCGCGGCGGGCAGGGGGCCTTTGGAGGCGGCGGACTTCAGGAAGTCGATGCACTCCTGGTGTCGATTGGCGTAGACCAGGGCTTCCGCGAACATCGCGGCGGCCTGAGGGTCACGGGGGGAGACTTCCCGGGCTCTCCGCACCGCGACGAGGGCCTCGTCGAAGCGGCCGAGTCCGATCAGGATGGTGGAGGCGTTCAAGAGGACCGCAGGATCCTTCGGGGCCAGCTTTCGAGCCTTGTCGATCGCCTTGGTCGCATCACTCCAACGCATCGAACGGGAGCAGGAGAGGGCCAGCACTCGCAAGGCGGCGACGTATTTCGGATCCTTCTTCAGGACCTCGCGGCAGATCGCCTCCGCCTCCACGGCTCGGCCTTGTTCGTAGAGCTGGACGGCCTGCTGGAGGCGGGAGAGAAGATCGGCTTGAGACATGGGTTCGAGGGTACAAGGGTTTGATCGGGACGTCGGGGCGGGTCCGGACCCCGATTTGGGGAACGGCATCACCGGAAGCGGGAGATTCGGGCTTCCGGCCGTTGCGGACGTTCCATTCCTTCCGCTAGTGTCGCATCGTCGTCTTCGCGACTCCGCTCCTCTTCCGCCTGAAAGCAGTGCATGTCCGGGCTTGAATCCATTTCGCTCCCGATCTCCGGGGCCGGCGTCATCTTCGATGCTTCGACCGGGAGGCAGGCCTGATGCCCGCCGCCGTCCGAACCGGCGAGGGTGGAGCCCCGCCGTCCGAGCCTCACGAACCGCCGGCGTTGCTGGTGTCGGGCGTGCGGAAGTCGTTCGGTCGGCTCGAGGCCCTGGCGGGGGTCGATCTTTCGCTCGCGCCGGGGGAATGGACGGCCCTGCTCGGTCCCAACGGAGCCGGAAAGACGACCCTCATGCGGTGCATCGCGGGCCTCCTTCGTGAGGACGTCGGGATCGTCTCCGCGTTCGGCCGGGGTCGCCCCGGGGCCTCCGAACTCGGCTTCGTGCCGCAACGGATCGCCCTGCACGATGCGATGACCGCCCGCGAGCACCTCAGTCTTCACTGTGATCTCCTCGGCGTCGAACGCCGGGATCGATCGGACCGGGTCGACTGGGCCCTCGAGTTCAGCCAGCTCGGAGATCGGGCCGACGATCTGGTCGGCCACTATTCCGGCGGGATGCAACGACGACTGAATCTCGCGGTCAGCGTGCTTCATCGCCCGAGACTTCTCCTCCTGGACGAGCCCACCGAAGGTGTCGATCCGCAGGCCCGAGCCGCGATCTGGCGGATGATCGGCGATCTCCAGCGCGACGGCGCGACCATTCTTCACGCCACGCACCTGATCGAGGAAGCGGAGACCCTGGTCGATTCGGTCGCGATCATCGATCACGGCCGAGTGGTGGCCCGCGGAGAGACCGGGGCCCTGGCGGAAAGTTACGGCATCGCCCGGTACGAACTGGAGGCCCGCCCCGTGGGACGCATGTCCGATGATTTCGTCTCTCCGGTGGGGAATTGGGATGGTCGGACGATTCGAGTTCCGCTTCCCGGTCTCGGGGGCGAACTTCAGGCCGCGATCACCGCGTTGGAATCGGTGCCGAGCGGCGTCGAGGGAATCCGACTCCACCAGGCCAGCCTGGAAGAGGTCTTCCTTCGATTGACCGGTCGGGATCTTCGAGAGTGATGCCCGCCGCTCCCAGCAAGAAAGGCGGTCATGGTGATCACCCGGCGGCTGACCCGGCGGTGATGGACCTGTATGCCCGGACCGCCAACCGGTACGACCGACTCAACACGCTGGTCAGTTTCGGCACCAGCAACTGGTATCGCCGACGCACGATCATCTCGCTCGAGCTTCCGCCGGACGCGACCCTCGTCGACGTCGGATGCGGAACCGGGGTGCTGACCATGGCGGCGCAGCGTTTCCTGCCGGATTCACCTTCGATCGTGGGGGTCGACCCCTGCCCGGAAATGCTGGCGGTCGCGGAACGGGCCGGGGTTCGAGACATCCGACCGGGTTCCTTTTCCAACATCCCGGTCGAGGACTGCAGTCGTGACGCGGTGGTCAGTGGATACGCCATCCGATACGTCGAAGACCTCGATCAGGCGTTTCAGGAGATTCGCAGGGTTCTTCGCCCGGGTGGACGCCTGGTCCTGCTGGAGATGATGGTGCCGCGATCACCCTTCAGGCGGGGAGCGACGAGGTTCATGATCAGAGGGGTGGGGGCCTGGGTCTTCGGCCTGGCCTGCGGGTCGTTGTCGGTTCGTGATCTCCTGCGTCATTTCTGGGACTCGATATCCTCCTTTGCACCCCGTGAAGTCGTTCTTGAAAAGCTCGGGGACGCTGGTTTCACCGAAATCGAATACCGCCCTGCGGGTGGTCTTCTAGGAGAGTTCCGTGCCACGGCCCCGGCTGGTTGACCATTTTCTCCGTCACCTGCCCGCATCGCGAATCGCGACGACGCTTTCGTGCGTCGCCATCGGCTTGTCGGTGGGATGCCAGAGCGTCCCGGTGAAGGACGCGGGGGATTCGGAGATGATCGCGGGCACCACCCGGCTCGTGATCGAGGTCGAGACCGCGCAGTGGGAGAACGAACAGCTCTACCTCGCGGTCTTCCAGGCCCCGGAGGATTTTCTGGAAGAGGATCGATGGGTCGAGTCCATCGTGACCCCGGTGGTCATCCCGGTCACCCGAGTGATCTTCGAGGACGTGCGGACGATCCCCAGCGCGATCTCCGGCTTCATAGACATCGAACGAGACAAGACCCTGACGCGGAATTTCATCGGACTGCCTGCCGAACCCTGGGGATTCTCCAACGACCAGTCCGTGATTCTCGGCCTGCCTTCCTTCGAGAACGTGGCGGTTGAACTGCAGGGGCCGACGACCGTCGTTCGATTTCGAATGGGAACGTCGCTCGATCGATCGAAAGTCCGGCGTGAACGACGAGGGGCCCCGGAGGCGTCGTCGAACGGGACCACGCAGGATTCATGACCCAGGGCACGGACATCGCAGGGTTCGGAGTACCGACCGGCTGGTTCAGTCGTCGTGTGGCTCGCGGCCTGCTTCGCTTCATGCACGATGCCGGCCAGATCGTCTGCCGAGTCCCGGTGAAGGTCGATGGTGAAGATCGATTCAAGGATCACGAACAGTTCATCGTGGTCTCGAATCACCACAGCCTGGTCGACACCCCGGTGATCTTCATCGCGCTGCCCGGGAATCGTCGAGACCGGACGGCAACGGTGGGCGGACTCGACTTCTTCACACCCCGGGCGGGTCAGCCGAGACGGGAGCGATGGTTCCGGCGGATCGTCATCTGGTTCATTCGCAGCGCGATGAACGTGCTCCTCATCGATCGAGTGGGCGGTGAGTATTCGCAGATCGATCGCATCGATGCGATGCTCGGCGAAGGCTGGAACCTGATGATCTTTCCCGAGGCGACCCGTTCGCGGACCGGGCGCATGGGCCGATTTCGTCACGGAGCGGCGGAACTCGCACGGCGACATGATCTTCCGGTGGTCCCCGCCTGCATCGATGGAACCCAGCGGATTCTCCCGCCCGGCGTCCGTTGGCCTCGGCCGGGCACCCTGCAGGTTCGTTTCGGTGAGGCGCTGCGAGCCGGGGCGGACGAGAGTTCGGGGGAATTCACCGCCCGCCTGCGGAATGCGGTCGAAGCCTTGTCTTCGGTCTCCGAGGAGGAGACCGTGCCGATCGGGGCCGAACCGAAGGGAGCGGTCTCGTGAATCCCACGGCGACGGGCATTCCGAATCGTTCATCCTCCGAGGCTCGCATTCGCGATGACGCCGGAGCGGACCCGGAAGGTCGTCGGATCTCCTTGGTCGAACGGCTGGCGGTTTCCGCCCTGCTCCGAGGGTATGCCCACGCGCCGTCGATCACCGCCAGGCTTCGACCTCGAATGGTGGCGGAGACCTGGCGCCGAGCGGATTCATGGCGGCGGACGTTGCAGGAGAACGGCCGCATCATCCTGGGGCCGGACGCCGGAGAGGCCGAGATCGACGCCTATGGCGTCGGCGTGCTCGACCACATGCAGCGATACATGGAAGGTATCGCCATCGCATCCCGGCAGACACCGGAGCGACTGCTCGACCGGATCGGCCATGTGGAGGGTCTGGACAGGTTTCGGACTCACTTCCGCGACCGTGATGGGCGAGGCATCGTGATGCTCTCGATGCACATGGGTGAATTCGAGCCTGCGGCGGCCTTCATCGGACGTCACGCCCCGGTCCACGTTCTCTATCACCGTGATCCCATTCGAACCCTCGAGAACATGCGACGTCGCGCCCGACAACGGCTCGGGGTCATCGGTCATGCGGTCGATGACGGATTGGCCACCTGGGCGGAACTTCGAGATGGTCTGGACCGCGGAGAAGTCGTGGCCCTGCTGGGTGATCGCGTTCAACCGGGCCAGCGGGGCACGCCGTTGTCGGTGTTCGGTCGAAAGATGGAGATTCCGGTGGGTCCGTTCAAACTCGCGGAGTCCGCGGATGCCTCGGTGATCCCCGTCTTCAACTGGCGACTTCCCGACGGCGGGCTGGCACTCCGCATGGAGGAGCCACTTCCCATGGATGGTGATCTGCGTCGAGATCCCGGAAATCACTCCGGAGTACGTCGCTGGGTCTCGATGATCCAGGATGTGATCTCCTGCCACCCGACGCAGTGGCTCAATGTCCACCCGGTCTGGCAGGACGATTCATCCTCCAAGACGAGGATCGCATCATGAGGCGCTTCGCCCTTCTGCGCATGGCCTGGATCACGTTGCACCGGGACCGACTCGGGTTCGCTCTGTACGCAATCGTGCCGATCGTCTTTCTTTCGATCTTCGCGACGGTCTTCCAGGGGTTCGGACGCAACGGAGAGAACAAGGTTCGGGTCGCGATCCTCGATCTCGATCAAAGCCCTTCCTCCGCCGCCCTCGCCGCGGCGGCAAGAAAGGCCGAACGGCTGGATCTGATCTCGATCGAAGGGGATTCCGTCGCCGACATCGATGCGGTGGTTGCAGACGGCAATTTCCCCGCGGGTGTCGTGGTCCCGGCCGGATTCGGGGCGGCGATCTCGGATCCGACGGCACGGATCCCCGACCTGCAGGTTCGCTTCGACCCTGCGAATCCGATCGCCCCGGAGTTCGCTCGTGGGGTGATGGCCGCCTCGGCCTGGGAAGGTCTTGCGGCCCAACTCCTGGGTCGGGAGATCAAGGTGCTGGAGATGGTGGCTGGTCCACTGACCGAACGGCAGTCGGCACTGTCTCGTTCGATGGAAGCGGCCGGCGAAGAGCCGGGCGGTGGTCCCTTTGCCGGTGCGGTCGAGACGATCGTGAAGGCGACGAGGGTCTCGGTCGAAGCGGGGCCGGTCGAAGTCGGACCGGGGGGGCCGTCGCTGGTCACCTACTACACCGCCGCGATCGGGGTGATGTTCATGCTGTTCAGTGCCTTGTCCACCACCGGGTGGCTCCTGGAAGAACATGAACGCGGCATTCTCGATCGACTGAAAGCCTCGGGAATCGGCCCGTGGGCCGTGGTTCTGAACCGATTCTTCTTTTCGATCCTGGTGGGGATGGCTCAGATCATCGCGATGCTTGCGTGGGCCGCACTGGTCTTCGATGTCCGATTCTTTTCGTTCAGACAACTGGTCTG
>CAJWFU010000091.1:0-7408 GCA_913031315.1 uncultured Phycisphaerae bacterium
CGTTCGACCATGCCGGCGACCACCGCCCGGGCGACCCCACCCGCACCGAGGACCGCGATTCGTCGGCCCGAGAATTCCGCGGCCGTCCCGCCGGGGATCCCGAGCCCTTCGGCGAGGACCGAAACCGCCGCTTCCACGTCGGTGTTCAGGCAACGGAGACGCGAGACCCCCCCGTCGTCATCACGTTCGACCACCAGCGTGTTCGCCGCACCGACTCGATCCGCGACGGGATCGATCTCCGCGCCCGATTCACGCGCGAAACGAAGCAGATTCTCCTTGTGAGGGAGCGTCACGCTGCAGCCGGAGAAGTCGAGCCTTGGATGGTCTACGAATTCGCCGATCGTGGCCTTGAAGGACTCCCAGCCTGCCACCACCGGAATCGGCACGTAGACCCCGTCGTGATCGACCGCGTCAAAGCCCGCGTTGTGAACCAAAGGCCCCAGGGAATGCCCGACCGGATGGCCGACCACGCCGTAGACCTTCGTCCGACGACCGATCTGCTCGAAGCGGTAGGTTCCGGAGAGTTCGGAGACCGTGGTCTGTCCCGGAGCGGTGCCGGCCGCAGGATCAAAGGCCGCGAACGTGAGGAATCCGCCGAACTTGGGGGCGAGGATCCGGCTCACGGTGCCGAATTCACCCATCGCCAACGCGATGAGCGGCTTGGGCCGAGCGGCCAGCAGATCGAAGAGTTCGAGGCAGTCCCGGGCACTCCGAGCCATGAAGACGATCTTGCCGACGGCACAGGCATCTTCACCCGCGATGTCGGCCACCCGGGAGAGCAGATCCGCAGGACGCCCTCCGAATTCGTGACTGGACAGGATCAATCGGGTCGAAATGTCGCGGATCTGGGCCTCGTGATCGATGGCGAGCCGAACCTTCTGTCGGAGGTTCGCGCTACGCTGCCAGGCTCGAAGCTCCAGATCGATGTAGGCCGGAGGATGGTCTCCGGTACCGATCGCCTCCAGAAGGGAGATTCGATCCTGCTCACTTCCGGCCCAGGTACCCCCCTCGTTTTCCGCTCGGATCGTGGCGATGCACGGGGCGGGAGTCTCGGCGAGAAGTCGCTGAATCGATGCCAGTCCGTCCGATTCCTCGGCCAGGGCATCGAGTCGCCACTCGACCAGACGCGCTCCGGCCTCGACCGCCGCCTTGGCACGGTCGAGGGCGAAAGGGACATCGTCGATCGAATCGATGAAGATGGAGACGCAGAGAAACGACATGGACGACCAGTCTACGGTCGTGAGGGTCGCTGGACGGGCGATGGGAGGCCATCAAAAGCCCACACTCCTTCCAGCGATACACTTTCCTCATGCTCGACCTACCCGAGGAGATCTCAGACGCGATCGCGTTCATGCGCGGCCACCTTCAAGGCCTCATCCGCTTTGGTACCGAATATCTACCCATCAAGGTGGTTTTCGCTCCGGACGGACGATTGGTGGCTCCCGCGATGGAGGCCATGCTCCTGAGCACCGATTGCGCCCTCTACCTTCCGGAAGAGCCGGTCAACGACGACGACCGCATCGTCCAGCTCATGGTCACCCTGGAGCGACTCGAAGAATCCGGACCTGATGGCGGTCTGGCCGATCGGTGGCGGATCTATCACGGTGAACCCGAGGACGTCCGCTGGGCGGTGATGAGCATCGATTTCTGCAAGTTCGCGGGCTATGCCTTCGATGGGGAGGCCCTGCTCGAGCCGAATCCCCTGGCGGATGCCGAGGCCATGATCTGTCGGTCCGTGAATGCGGACCGGGAAGCGGATCTTCGTCGTCTCGCCCTTGAACGAGCCGAAATCGAGGTCGAAGCACCCCGCCTGGTCGGCGTCGATCCGCTGGGCATGGACATCCGAGGTCGATTCGAAGTGATTCGCATCGACTTCGAACAGCCGGCAGGCGATCCGGATGCTGCCTCGGCGCAGATCTCCAGACTGCTCGACGGCGACCAATGACCATGCGGATCGTGGTTCTTCTGGATTGCGTCGGAGAAGCCGGGCTCCGCTTCAAGACCAGCCTGGCAAAGGCCGGATTCGACGAACATGAGGTCGCCGTCGACGTCGTTCCGGATGCCGCCAACCAGTCGAAAATCGAACTCCACCGACTCATCGCCGGTGCGGAGGCGATCGTGACCCCCCTCACCCTGCGGGTGGATGGGCCACTGCTCGATGCCGCTGGTCCGAGCCTGAAGGTGGTCGCCAACTACGCCGTGGGATTCGACAACATCGATCGGGAGGCCTGCGCCGAGCGAGAAGTCATCGTCTGCAACGGCCCTCCTCCGATGACCGAACCAACCGCGGATCTGGCCTGGGCCCTGATCCTCGCGGCCGTACGACGATTGCGGGAAGGCCTCGATCTCACTCGCAGCGGCGACTGGAAGGGACACGAGCCCCAGATGTTGCTCGGCCACCGACTCGTGGGTCGCCAACTGATGGTGATCGGAGCGGGTCGAATCGGAGGCGCCGTCGCACGACGCTCGATCGGCTGGGAGATGAAGGTTTCCTACACCGCCCGTGGTCCGAAGCCGCACCTCGAAGCCCCTCCGATCTCCGCCGTGAGAACCACGCTGGAGGAAGGACTCCCGAATGCCGACGTGGTGGTCGTGACCACCAGCCTGAACGAGGAGACCCGTCATCTCATCGACGCCCGGGCCCTCGAACGGATGAAATCCTCCGCCGTCCTGGTCAATGTCAGTCGTGGCCCGGTGGTCGACGAATCGGCCCTCGCTTCCGCGCTTGCCGAACGACGGATCTTCGCCGCCGGACTCGACGTCTACGAGCACGAGCCCCGGATTCATCCCGGCCTCGTCGATCTTCCGAATGCGATCCTGCTCCCCCACGTGGCCTCCGCCACCGTGGAAGACCGAACCGACCTGACTGATATCTGCGTCGCCAACGTGGTGGCGGTGCTTTCCGGGAAGAAACCTCCCCATCCGGTCGATCCGCCCCATGGGGGCTGAACCGCAGGAAGATGCCAGCGTCTTATCATGTGTTCCGGTCGTTTCAGGGTGGGACGGTCGGCGATTGCGTTCGTGAATCGAAAACCGGAGTCCGTATGAACCACAGTCTCAACAGTTCAATGATCGACGACGGCCAGGCCAAAACGGCCCAGGCCTACGCCGATGCCTTCGGAACTCCCGGTCACGACGATCCGGCGCAGATGTACATCGAACAGCGATACGCCGGCTACAGCGAGGAAAACCAGGAAACCTGGCAGGCCCTCTTCGATCAACAGATGGAGTTTCTCGCCGATCGAGCCTCGAACGTCTACCTCGATGGAGCGAAGGCGATCAATCTGGTGCGAGATCACATCCCCCACCTCGATGGGGACAAGTCGATCAACACCTTCCTCAAGCAACTCACGGGGTGGCAGAGCCGGGCGGTTCCGGGCTATCTCCCCGCCAAGGCGTTCTTCGCCTGCCTGGCCCAACGAAATTTCCCCACCACCATCGTGATTCGACCGAAGCAGTCGATCGACTACCTGCCGGAGCCCGACGTCTTCCATGATGTCTTCGGCCACGTTCCTCTTCATGCCGATCCGGTGTTCGCCGACTTTCTCCAGACGTACGGGAAGGCCGCCCTGTGCGCGAACGACGACGCAGACACCAACCGACTTGCTCGGCTCTTCTGGTTCACGGTCGAGTTCGGACTGATTCGTGAGGACGATCGACTCAAGCTCTACGGATCCGGTCTCATCTCTTCACCGGGTGAGAGCAAGCACGCGTTGGAGAGCCCGGACGTCGACCGGCGTCCTTTCGATCTCGACCAGGTGTGCGACACCAGTTTCGAGATCGACCATTACCAGCCGATTCTCTACGTTCTCGATTCCTTCGAGCAACTTCGAGACGCCATGAATGAATTCGCCAACCGAATTCTCGAGAAGAACGGCGAAACCGCCGTTCGCTGAGGATCGACGTCCAGAACCTCCGGCCGACGATCAGAAATCCATGAGGAAACCATCCATGCCCGGCAAGCCCGCCAATCTGAAGACCCCCATGATTCCCGTCGTCGAGTACGCACGCCGACGTGATCGCGTCCTGTCCATGCTTCGAAAGGGCGGACAGAAGCCGATTGCACTCGTCCACGCGGGCGATTCGGATGCGGCCCTGCACGGGGCCTACCGCCCCCACCCCCACTTCGAATACCTGACCGGAATCGTGGATGAGCCCGGAGCGATCCTGCTGTTCGATGCGTCCGCTCCGGCGGGGCGGGAGTGCACGCTGCTCCTCCAATCCCTCGACCCGGAAGTGGAGAAGTGGGACGGCCTGCGAGAAGAAATCGGCTCTCCGCTGAAGGCCGCGTACGGCATCGCCCAGATCGCCCGCCTCCCGAGACTCGCCCGAGTTCTTGATGGATGTCTGGCACGAACCCGATCCTGCGCCTGCCTCCACCCCTTCGGGTGGCTCGGCCAGGCCGTCTCTCCCGACCTCGCGGTCTTCCGTCAATTGGAAGAGCGGTATCCCGGCATCGAGATTCAGGATCGCACCGCGTTGCTGGCGCGAATGCGCTCGGTCAAGAGCAAGGCCGAGCAGAAGATGATTCGCGAAGCGGTCGAGATCTCACGGATCGGCTACGACGCCATGTTCCGCACGGTTGAACCCGGCATGACCGAGTGGGATGTGATGGAGACGCTCGAACATGGCTACCGGGCAAACGGCTCCCGCGGCCCCGGCTACAACACCATCGTCGGCGCAGGGATCAACGGGACCGTCCTTCACTACGTGGCGAACAAGGAGACGCTCGCACCTGATGATCTGATCGTCATCGATTCCGGCGCCGACTATCGCGGGTACACCGCGGACGTCACGCGGACGATTCCCGCGAACGGCAAGTTCGCCCCCAGGCAGCGAGAGATCTACGAACTGGTTCTCAAGGCGCTCGAAGCATCGATCAAGGTCGCCACCGTCGGTGCGACCATGGCCAAGATCGACAAGGCGTCCCGGGACATCATCTCGAAGGCCGGTTACGGCGATCGGTTCTTCCACGGAATCGGACACCACCTGGGTCTCGAAGTCCACGACATCACGCCCGAAGGATCCCTCAAGGAAGGCGCGGTCATCACGATCGAGCCCGGCATCTACCTTGAAGACGAGAAGTTGGGGGTGCGGATCGAGGACGATGTCCTGATCACCCGCGACGGCCCCGTGGTGCTGACCAGGGACATCCCGAAGACCGTCGCGGCGGTCGAACGAGCCATGGCGGATCGCGGCTGAGGCGGAAGCTCGAGTCAGGGTCCCGCCAGCTCGGGCGCGGAATAGATCTTCAACCACTTCTCCTGAAGGGCGTCGAAGGAATCGACCACCGTTCGGTTGCTGGTGCCCACGAGAATCTTGGGAGTCCGATCCGACGAGATGCCTTCGCAGACCAGATCGATCCGGTCCACGCCACGATCGGTCGCGAGCGAACCTCGCATGCCACGGATGAATCCCGTCGCGAGATCCACCCAGATCACGAAGTCGGTTCGGGCATCGGCGCTGCGGAAGCGAAGGGTTCTGGAGGCGGCGCCATCCGGCCACGCGGCGGCTCCGACGACGATCGTGCCGCCCTCTCCCACGCAGTCGAGAAGCGGCCGCATCGCCGACTCGGCGGATGACGTGATTCGCAGTCGGACTTCGATCGGAATCGGGGCCAACGGCCACACTTCCTCCATGCCGCGCAGCGCACCATCAGGAACGCGGGCAATCTCCTGGCGGACCAGATATCCGGGGTAGAAGGGAGAGTCGGCGTAGGCAAGACCATTCTGCAACGTGAGATTCCGGTCCGGGCTGAGAACCTTCACCTCACCGGATTTGGTCATCATCGACTGCGTACGGACGGGATGCATGATGCCATCGGCGGTCGTCCATGAACCACTCGTGATCACCCGGATGCCGGGAGCCGAGCGATAGGTCCTCTGCAGCTGCTCGACCAACGCCAGCGCCTCACCCTCGAAGACGATCCCCTCGGGCGCCGCGTCCTGGATCACCCCGGAGGACGAGTCGGAGAACGCCTCGGTCGGCGACAGAACCATCGTGGCTCCCAGAAGGACGATGACTGACGCACGAAGGATTCGATCGAAAAAGCACTGCCGCATTTGAAACTCCATGAGAGAGCGCCGATTCCATACCGACGACGTCTGGATCATCGGTCCTTCGGACGGGGTGAGTTGAACCGGATCGAGCGGGTTCTGCGGCGGAGGCCTTCCTTGACGCCTCAGATTTCGGCCCCATACATGAAGAGAAGCCAGATCGACCAGATCGGAGGGAACGAACTGATGAGCACGCCGAACCAGATCAGCAGCCGGGCGGTGATCGGGCGAACCCGGGCGATCGCCTCACAGGCGACGATGACGAACAGAGTCAAGGCGTACTTGAAGGCGATCGCACCATTCAAGCCCCACGCTTCGATGATCAGATTTGCCACCGGATTGACCTCTTCGCCGCCATTTCGAAGGATCACCCACGTCAGCATGATGTCGAGGCTGCCGACGAAGATCAACCAGACGTAAAGCTCCTGGAAGCGCATCTCCGGCAACTCGAAAAGTCCGGGTTGGACTTCGACGGGCTCGGTGATCACCGGTGTCCCAGCCTTTTGCCGCAGTGTTGGCTCCGAGGGCCGGTCTGGATCGTGAGGCACCATCATGAAGGCTCCAACCTGTCATGTACTCGAGGACGATTCGAAGAAATCAACGGCGAGTCGCTTCCGGTTCGGCGATTCAAGGGCCCCCGGCTCATGCCCTGGAAACCTCGATGGGTCCGGTCGCGGACGCTCTCTGAACCGCCGCCGGGCGCCACCCACGATTCCAGACTCGCTCCGAAAGCACCGGGAAGAAACTCGCCGCCGCCATCAGTGCGGCCTTCCGATCCCCCAACCTCGCCGCCTTGAGCAGTTGCCGACGACCATCGCGAACCGCACCGCCGCCTCCGAGACGGCGGCCACAACGTCGATACCAATCGCAGGCATGTCGATCGATGATCTTCCGCGTCGCCACATCGAACTGAAGATCGAGCCCGAGTCCGCCGCGGGCGGCCTCGCGCAGGTCGTCGATGCAGGGCTCGATGCGGCGAGCTGCATCCATTTCATTTCCGGTCATCGCCCCCGCATGCATCCGGTATCGACCGATCGGCGCCACGTGTTCGACCACCGGTGCGAGTGCGCCGACCAGCGCCAGCAGAAATGCAGCTTCCCCTTGAACCTGATCTTCTCGAAACGGCCTCGATCCGATCTGCAGCAGGGTCTCCCGACGAGTCACCTGAAAGCTGGGCAACACCGGAAGCCCCCCGCGGTTGATGTCGAGGAATGATTCGAGGTCATGGACACGATCAGCGTCATCGATCTCGCTCTCCCAACCCGGAGGTGATTCGGCCGGACACTGCCAGGCGCGATACCTCCCGAAACCACTCCCGGCCTCCGGATGACGACGCATCAACGACGTCATAC
>CAJWFU010000092.1:0-7396 GCA_913031315.1 uncultured Phycisphaerae bacterium
CTTCCGCCGATACAGCAGGACCACCAGTCCGAGGGCGAGGGCCGCTTCGGCCGCCGCCACCGTCAGAATGAAGATCACGAACACCTGGCCCTCGGAATTGAGATGCATCCGGCCGAAGGCGATCATGGCGATCGCGGAGGCTTGAAACATCAATTCGGTGCAGAGGAACATGAGGATCATGTTTCGCCGCGTCAGGAACCCGACCATTCCGATCGCGAAGATCACGGCGCTGACCAGCAGGACCACCCGCAGCGAGCCTTCATCCATCGGCGTGGGGGCCGCGGCGAGGAGCGTGGGGGCTTGGGCGAAGAGCTCGGTCAAGAAGAACCTCCCGTGAGTTCCGATTCCTCATCTTCAAGGAGGGGCCCGAGGCCGGCGGCCATGCGGCGTTCGTCTTCGCCCAGGTCGATCTGGCGACGAGCGAGGACGACGGCACCGAACATCGCCATCAAGAGGATGACGCCGGCGACTTCGAGGCTGACGGGGAACACGGCGACCAGGGCCCAGCCCACCTGCTGGGTGTTGGAGGGCATGGCCGAGGTCGGAAGAACGAGGGTTCGTTCGGTTCCATCCACCACGACCTTGACCGTGGCATCGAGGCCGTCGGTGATCTGGAGGGCGTCACCGTCCTCGTCGCGAATGACCGTCACGTCCTGGGGGGCGTTGTCGCCCTGATCACGAGCTTCGGTCCGGAGGACATCGTTGACCGTTTCGTCCAGTTGCTTGGGCAACCCTTCCAGAATCGCCCATCGCTCCCGGGTCGCGGTGCTGACGGCGGTCGTGTCCGGGGGTGCGATACCACCGTCGACCACCAGGAGGGCATCCCCGATCGAGGCCAGAAGCACGAAACCGACGACCAGGGCGGCCACTGGTTCGCGTGGTATCCGGTCGTAGAGGGCCTCGCCGGCCGCGCTGGTCGCGTCCTGGGCCAGCATGAGCACGAACAGGTAGGTGATGAGAATCGCCCCGGCGTAGACGATGATCAGCGAGAACGCCATGAATTCGGCGTTCATCAGCAGGAACATGCCGCCGGAACAGACCACGACCACGACGAACCAGATCGCCGCGAAGACCGGTCTTGGATGGGTGACCATCCGCACGGCTCCGGCGATGCCGCCGAGGCCGAAGACCACTTCGAGGATTGGAACCGGGGCGTCGTCGGCGAGGTCTTTGAGAACCTGGACCAGGAGAAACGCCAAAGCGCCGGCACCGAGGACGGTGCCAGCGAGCCGGGTGGTCCGGCGATGGGGTCTCATGATCAGGAAGAGCCCGACCGCGCCGGCGAGGGAGGCCAGGTAGAGGATGGTTGGCGTCATGCCGTGCTACACCCGTCTCGCGGAGTCTTGGACCGGGGCCGGACCCACGGGGCGCTCCCGTTGGAGCGTTCGAGGGACCCCGGTCTGCCGGGCCGGAGGAGGAACTGTCTGACTAGAACCGTCGATCGCCGAGGCGATCTCAAGAATGATGTTCCCTGAGGGGGCGAGACAGGGTCAATGACCGTGCCGCGTCCCGGAGCAGAGATGGCGAAGGATACGGGGGTCCGGAAAGAGCCGCAACCGACCCCGGAATCCGAACTTCCCTGAAAAGGGGGACGAGGCATTGAAATCCACCATCTCGAGATCGTCGATATCTTGCCTTCATGCCCGATCAGGTCCGCCGAACCCTTCCCAACCTCCTGACCGTTGCCCGAGTGCTTCTGGCGATCGGCTTCTTCGCCATCATCGCCTTCGGCCTCTGGCCTCGTGCCGGCTTTGATCCCGGGGCAAGGCAGTTCTGGGGCAATGTGGGGGTCGTGGTGTTCGTGGTGGCGGCCTTGACCGATTTCGCAGACGGTTTCCTGGCCCGACGATGGGGCGTGGTCTCGGTCTTCGGTCGGGTCATGGATCCGTTCGGCGACAAACTTCTGATCATCGGGACCTTCGTCCTGCTTGCTTCGCCCGTGTTCCTGGCCGTTCAGGCGACGCCGGACGGAGGACTGGCCCTGAGCCTCGACGCGGATGGCCGAGTGGTCATGACCAGCGGGGTCCAGGTCTGGATGGCACTGGTCATCCTCGGGCGGGAATTGCTGGTCACCAGCATTCGCAGCGTCATGGAAGGTCTGGGCATCGACTTCTCGGCGGGCTGGAGCGGGAAGTGGAAGATGGTCCTGCAGTCGATCGCTGCGCCGACGGCGCTGTTCGTGGCAGTGAATCCTTTCGCCCTTGAATCCTCGTTCTGGGTGCTTCTTCGAGACGGCTTCGTCTGGGCGGCGGTGGTGGTGACGGTCTGGTCCGCGCTGCCGTATCTCTTGCGGGCTCGCCTTCTGGTGGGCGAAATGGAGTCGCGATCATGACGAACGGCCACACATCCAAAGAAGCCACCCGGCGTTCCCGCCCCCGCCCTTCGGCGGTGGTCGCGGAGATGGGGGTGCTGCCGTCGATGGCCGTGACCGCCCTGGGGCTGGGTTTTCTTCGGCCGGCATCGGGGACCTGGGGGTCACTTCCTCCGGCGGTGGTCGCGGGGTTGCTGCTGTTGATGCATCAGCCCGCGTGGCTCATCGATCTGTCGATGGTCCTGTTGCTCGCGATTGGTTGTGTGGCCTGTCTTCGCTTCGGCAGAGCGGCGGAGCGAGCGTGTGGAGGCAAGGATCCGGGTCAGGTCGTCGCAGACGAAGTCGCCGGGCAGGCGATCGTGCTTCTGGCCCTTCCGTGGGCCAGCGTCGAGTCCTGGGGTTCCGGCAGCCTCGTGCCGCCCGCCGGGGTGTCGCCACTCCTCTTCGACCTCGGCCTCACCGCGGTCGCGTTCCTCTTGTTCCGGATCTTCGACGTCCTGAAGCCACCGCCGGCCAACGGCCTGCAGAAGCTCGGGGGTGGTCTGGGAATCCTGGTCGACGACCTGATCGCGGGTGCGATGGCGGCGGTGCTGCTGCAGGTCGTGATTCGGTTCCTCTTCTGAACGAATTCAAGGTTCGGTGACGGTGGCGATCTCGGCGGCATCCGGGCGCGACTCGTATTCCCCCGGTCCGAACCACGGTTCCCTCGCCGCGATCACTCGACGGCTGGGATCGACCATCACCAGTGCGGGAAGATCTTCGATGTGCCAGATCGTGGCGAGCAGATCGGGATGAATCCAGATTTCATCGCTGGAGCGGACTTCCCCGACACGCACCACCCGAAACTCGACCGCGAGATCCGAAACCGCATCTGCGAGTCGGCGGGGTGATTCCCGGTCATGGTGTTCGGCGAAGACGATCGCGACCGGACCCTCCACGTCAAAGAGGTCGTGGGGGTCATCCGATTGAAGGCGAACCGGTGTGTCGACCGCGAAGCGGCCGGCGAGAGACTCGGTCGGATGCCAGGGGACGTCGGGATCGAGGCGGTCCGGGCGGGGGAGGGTCATCACCCGCGTCCAGTCCGTCGGCGGGGAAGGATCGAATCGACCGGGATCTTCGTCGTGAAACGATCCGAGAGACCATTCGTGGTATTCGAACTCCGCGGTTTCTCCTGAAGGCAGGGGCGTCACGACCGCGAGCGGGATCGGTGGGCCGTCCGCCGCGAATGCGAAATGAATCGGTCGGCCGTCGTCGGTGGCGGCGTCGGCGGTCAGCATCCGTGCCGGGTACGGGCCGATGTCGACCCGGCGCTCCGTTCCGACGACCGGTGGAATCATCGCCGGCTCGGCGAACATCAGGTCGATCAGGTGCATGGTCGCGGGACCGAGGCGGGCTTCCATGCCGGGTGAGTTCAGTCGGGCGAACAGCCATTCGGACGATGAGAGATCGTCTTCGCCCGGCAGGTATTCGACGCGTTCGAACAGGCGGCGACCGGGGAGACCGATCGACAGGCTCCGTCCGTCGGAAACCACTCGAACGACTTCGTCCACGCCCCAGCGTTCGACGACCATCCGGACGCCGGAATCCTGCTCACGCTCGAAGATGATTCGACCATGGCTCTGCGGTCCGGTCCGTCGACCGGTCTGGTCGCGGACGAGGCTGGTGGTGCGGACTTCGAATCGCTCGAGGTCGCGGAGCGCGGTACGAGCGGCGTGATGCAGGGAGGGCTCCCCCGGGTCCACGGTCGCCGTCTCTTCTCCGACGGCATCGGTGGACGCGGTGATCAGCACGATCGAGGCGAGAAAAGCGAGGTGTGAAGGTCTGGATCGCATGGCGTGGGTCTCCCGAAAGTCGGCGAAGTCGTCCTGAAGCATCGGTCTCCCGGGTCACCGACTTGGACCCGACCGAGGCTTCCCGCCGATTTTCGATCGATTCGATGAATTCGCGGACTTTCCAGCCCCTCCTCACGGTCGGGATTCGGTGGTTCACGCCGATCTTTCGCCGGCAGTGGGTCCTCCCGCCGATTCAGGGCCATCCGGCCGATGGGCGGGCCTCGACTCCGGGCGTAGACTTTCGGGCATGACCTTCGTCATCATTTCATCGATCATCTCGCTGCTGGTCATCTCCCTGATTCTGGCGGGGATCCTCCAGCTCGCCAGCCGCGTGGTGAACGGGCAGGCCATCGCCTATCGCGACGCGTTCAGCGTCACCTTCGGGGTGCTGCTGGTCTCGAATCTGCTGAAGATGTTTCTCTGGACTCCACTTGGATTCGACGAGTGGTGGGTCCTGTCGCCGGTCAATTTCCTGATGTGGTGGACCGCCCTCGCGTGCTGGGTTGGTCTGACCGTCGGCAAGGCGGCGCTCACCGCGGTGGTGTTCGTGGTGGCGACCACCCTGATCATGCTGGCGTTCTCGCTGGTGACCGTCGGCTTTGCCGCCATCGCCGGATGATTCTGGTTCAGAGCACCCGTTCGGCCCGGGGATACGAGCCTCGGATCTGCAGGCTGACGCAGTGGGAACGCGCCGATTCGATCGCGTCGGAGACCGCCGGATCGGATCGATGTCCCTCGAGGTCGACGAAGAACGTGTAACTCCAGTTGTCCAGGCGCGAGGGGCGTTTGTCGATGTGGGCCAGATTCACGCCGGCGTTTCGGAAGTCGGTGAGCACGTCGACCAACGCACCCGGACGGTGGTCGGTCTGGAACTGCACGGTGGTGCGATCCTTGCCGGTGGGGCCCGGCTCCTGACGGCCGATCACCAGGAAGCGGGTGATGTTCTCGCTGCGATCCTGAATGCGATCGAAGACCACCTTGACTCCGTGGATCTCTCCACCGAGGCGACACCCGATGGCGGCGGTGCGTGGTGCGACCGCGGCCCGCTGGACCGCGGCGGACGTACTCGTGGTTTCGATGACCTCGACGTTCGGAAGGTTCGTGCGGAGAAACTTCCGGCATTGGGAGAGGGCTTCAGGTTTGCTGGCGACCGCACGAATCTCCTCCGGGGCGCAATTGGCCATCATCGCCTGGTCGATCGCGACCAGGGTCTCTGCGCAGACGGGGGCTTCGAATTCGGCGAGGGCATCGAGCGTCTCGGTGATCGAGCCGCCGATGGAATTTTCGTAGGGCACGAGGCCGTAGTCGGCCCGGCCGTTGGTGACGTCTTCGACCACCGCTTCAATCGCGGGGACTGGAATCAGGTCGGTGCTCGAGCCGAAATGTCGAAGTGAGGCGAGGTGACTGAAGGACCCAGCCGGGCCCAGGTAACCGATTCGCAGCGGGCGTTCGAGCCGGAATGACCCGGACATCAGTTCCCGCCAGATTCCTTCCAGCGTGCGGTCGGGCAGGGGGCCGTGATTGTTGGAGAGCACTCTTGCGAGCACCGAGGATTCCCGATCCGGGGCGTAGATCGGAGTTCCGTCGGTCTGCTTGGCCCGGCCGACGTCGACCACCACCTGAGCACGCTCATTCAGGAGATCGACGATTCGGCGGTCAAGACCATCGATCAGCTCCCGGAGTTCCGAGAGGGGTGGAACGCCCTTGGAGGGCGGGTTGGCGTCGGCATCATGGTCTGGCATCTGAAAGGCTCCGGAAGATCGATCCCTGAAGGCGGATGGCACCGATATCGTCATGGTCGGCCGTGGATGTCCACCCGGACTCTCCGGACCCTGTGGAATCATCGGGCACTCGTCGGGTCGGCATCCTCTCCATGACGAACTTGGTTTTCATTTTCCTGCTGGGCCTCGAGGCCGGTTCTTCGGAGCCCGGCCCCGGCGGTCAGTGGAATGCGATCGATCCTCTGATGCTGATCCTCGTGGCTGGAACCGGAATCGGCTTGCTTCTGGTCGGTGGGCGGCTCCTGAAGCCGGCGGTGGTTCTGGCGGCCGCGTCGCTGGGAGCGGTGGTGGGACTCCGCCTGGCCACCGGGACTCGGCAAGAGACGTTGCCGGGTTGGCTGTTGGCGCAAGGGATTCCGTCGCTGGTCTGGGTCGCGGGCCTGCCGCTGATCATGGGGATCATTTCCATGATCATCGCGAGATTCGTACTCGCCGTCATGCTCGGCGCCGCGACCGCGACCGCGGTTCTGGTGCTCGGGCTGGCCATCGTGGAGCAGAGGGAGCCGGATGCCGCATCCGTGGTTCGGGTCTCTCTGGCTCACGTTTCGACGGTGGATGTGGATCCCGGCGACGAAGACGCCGAGATCGAACCGGCCGATACCGTCTCCGACGCCGTGACGCAGGCCGTCAACGACGCTGTGATGGAGTCGATGCTCGATCGAGCGAGTGATCTGGCGGACGGTGTCGTGGGTGATCTCTCGGGGTGGTCACCGGCCGTGCCGGTTTGGATTCGAACCTGGTGGTCACGTTCGACCGCGGGCGTGCCCCCGTCCACGATCGATCTGCTGGTGGCCCTCGCGTCGGTGTCGGCGATCTGTGCCTTGTTGTTGGGCCTGCTGCTGCCGGATCGGACGGCGATCGTCGCCACCTCGATCGCCGGAGCCTGGCTCCTGAGCGCCGCGCTCGCGGCGGCCTGGTCTCGATTCGGTGACGGCTCGCCGCCTCCGCCGTTCCCGTCGCTTCTGGGTGGCGGTCTGCTGGCGGGGGTCGGGATCCTCATTCAGCATCGTTGGGCACCGCGAGCGGTGGTTCGGACTGAATCCTGAAGTCGATGGCTGCCCCGTTCCAGCTCCGCCGGAGCGTGTTTTCATCGACTTTCCACCGGGCATCCGGGGCTTGAAACTGGCCGATTCCACCACGGTTGGCCGATATCTCCAAATCGACCGGCAACGGATGATCGATCCTACGCGCCGGATCTGCGCTTTCTGAGCCAACTCGGATGCCCAATCCCATGTTCACTTCTCTGCTCGCGGCCGACATTCCGACCTTCTCCTCCAGCTGGGAGAGTCTGATCTCCTCGCTTGACCTGGCCCGGCGGCCGGAGGAGATCCTCGGGCACCTTTCCGCCCTGCCCCTGGTCGCGGCGGCGATCGTGACCGTCGTCGGTGCCGCCTGCATCATGCAGGGCTATCGATGGCACAAGGCGATCGTGGTGGTTCTGGCACTCATGCTGGGCTTCGGGGTGGGACGGA
>CAJWFU010000093.1:0-7338 GCA_913031315.1 uncultured Phycisphaerae bacterium
ATGATCTTGATCGAGCCTGGCCCGTCCGGGAGCTGATGGATTTCAGCGATCTCTTCGAGGGTGCGGTCGAGGCGGCGGACCGCTTCTTCGAGGTAATAGGAATCCCGGCTTCCGCAGAGGATCCGGACCCGCTCCCGCAGAATACGGCCGGTGCCTTCGGGATCACGTCGAAGCCGTTCCGTGATGTCGAATCGACGCCAATCCTCATCGACCACGGCGCGGTCGATGCATCCTGACGTCAGGTCGTATCCGGTACGGGGCAGGCGGGTACCGGGGTCTCGACCGCTGAACATCGCATTCCACGCGCTCCATTGCTCGCCGCTGGTGCCGTCGGGCGCCAGGGCGTTCTCCATCGCCGTCTCCTCCGCCACGGTCATGTAGATCTGATCGATCTCGGTGGAGATGGGCGAGCGATAGCTGGGGCGAGGTTGTCCCGCAGGATCTTCATGGAGGCTGTCGTCGGCAAGCAGATCGACGGTTCCGAAAGCGGAGAAGTCGACGGGGTCTGGGGCGCTGGCAAAGCAGGCACCGAAGACATCAGGATGCTCCAGTTGCAACCAGATGCTCGACCAGCCGCCGCTGGAATGTCCATGGAGCATTCGCCCCGCGGGTTCGTCGACCAGTCGGAATCGTTTTTCCAGCCAGGGGATGAACTCTTCAACCAGGGCGGTGCCTCGTGGGCCCATGTTGTCCCCATCGACGAAGCCATGGTGTCCGAGTGGATCTTCGGGATCCAGAACAATGAATGCGGCGGGAGGCATGGATCCCGCAACGGTTCGATCTGCAAGAAGGTCTGCCCAGCCGAGTGCATCTCGTTCGTCACCGCCGAAACCGGGAATGACATAGACCGCGGGCCAGAATCGGCGTTCGGCACTCGGATCGGCATAGGCCGGAGGGAGGGCGATTCCGGCTCGATGATTGACCGGTCGGCCGAGCGCGGCGGAAAGCAGGGGACTGTGCCGCTCGATCCAGACGAGATTCTCGCGGCGAGGAAGCGGTTCGGGCATCAGGATCTCATCGATCGTCAGCGAAATGTCATCTTGCCGGCCGGGCATGAGATCCGCTTCGATGATGCTCGACACCCCGTTTCCGGGGGCGTCATGCCCGCGTTCGAGTCCAAGATCAAGAACCGCTCTGATGTTGAAACGGCCTCGGAGATCCTCCAGCCGATCCGGGACTCGGGCCACACCGTCGATTTCATCGCCCAGCAGGATGGCGGTCTGCCCCCCGTCGGCCAGGAGCTCTTGAAGGTCGATGGGGACCGATCGGATCGGTTGCGGCCTCCGGTAGAACGGCGCATCGATCGGGTCCCGTCCGCCAAGGGGGCCATCGTTCTCGCAAAAGAGAACCAGGAGCCTCGGTGAGACCGGAGAAATCAGGCCCGCAGGCCCTGAAACCCGATCAGCGATTGATTTCATCACCGCCGGACCGATCCGAACCATCAGGCCATCCCGGACGGTCGGCGGCTGAGCATTGGCGGTGGGTGGCGGGTCCTGCGGGGCGAATCCGAGTCCGGGCAGGACCGCCAGCGGCAGGCAGTAGCGTCGAAATGAGCGAAAAAGAGCCGGCATATTCGGATGCTAGAGCGTCTGGCGCTCTCCTGAACGTCGAGATCCCTCCAGTTGACACACGAAGCGGCGGGAAATGACCGGCCTGATGCGAGTCCGGAGCCCTTTTCGGCCGATATTCGAGGGTTGCCCCACGCTGCGTCGGGGTTCGATTCGAGTCCCGCGTCCGGCAGGAGCCCGCATGCGTCGATCTGTCCCGAAGTCTTCACGCTCGACCGTCACCCGATTTGGGTCCTTGCTCTGGCCGCTTCTGGCGGTGGGGCTGAGTTCTCAGATTCTGGCTGGTTGTGTCGGAACCCCGACCTCGGGTCTCGAACGCATGGAGAATGCGTTCGGCCAGGGGGAGATGGCCGTGGATGAGCCCACGATCATTCTGGATTCCAGTGGAATACTCGATGTGGATATCGACTCATTCGGGGGAAGCGTCAAGATCGACGCCGTTCCGAACATGAGTGGAACCACGGTCGAGGTGGTCCGCCGCGCTTTTCACGGCCATTTCAGGCGTGACGATGCGGAAAACTCGCTCGACCAGCTGGATTACCGGGTTGAACTCGGCAAGGGTGAGCTCGACCGTGAAACCTTGATCATCTCCAGCAGTTCCGACTCGTCGGAGTCCCATTTTCAGGGCGTCGACTTCTACATTCGAACCTCTGAACTCGGGCGGATCAACATCCGCTCCAAGCGTGGTCGAGTCTGGATCAAGAACAATCAAGGTGGCGTCGACATCGAAACCACCTACGGCGATGTCCGCGTGGTGACGGATTTCGCCATGAACGAGCCCATGACTCTGGTGACCAAGGACGCTTCGATCGACTATCGAGCGGCCCCGGATTCGACCGGCGAATACGATCTTCGATCGGTCGGCGGACTCGTCTATCAGCGATTCACCGACGCCCGAGTGACCACCACGTCCGATGAGAATGGACCTGCGGTCTTCGTGGGGCAGATCGGAGCGGGCGACAATCCCGTCATCCTGCGAACCACGTACGGCGATATCCGAGTGGCGGTGGTCGAGAATCCGACCGGGGTCGGGCCGATCATCACCGAGTGAGCAACGGCGGAAGCCGGGTCTCGCCCGTCCGCCCTGAACGAACCTCTGGTTGGGAGCGTTGAGCGGTGCGTGACGTGCAGGACCACTGGTTTCGAGAGGCGAAGCGACAGGGCTACCGCTCTCGAGCGGCCTTCAAGCTCATTGAAATCGATGACCGCTGGCGGGTGATGGCCCGAGGAGATCTGGTGCTCGACGCGGGGGCGGCGCCGGGCTCCTGGAGCCAGGTGGCGGCCAAGCGGGTCGGTCCCCGGGGTCGGGTGGTGGCGGTCGACCTCAAGAAGATCGACACGCATCTCATGCCCGAAGAGATCGAACTGATCGAAGGTGATCTCCGGAAATTCGAGCCGACTTCGGTCGGGGTTGAACGCTTCGACGTGCTTCTGTCGGACATGGCGCCCGACACCACGGGCGATCCCTTCGGTGACCATCACCGATCGGTGAGGCTCTGCAACGACCTGCTCGATCGGGCTCGCCACTGGCTTCGGCCCGGGGGAAACCTCGTGATGAAGGTCTTCGAGGGCGAGGCGTATCGAGATCTCCTCGACCGAACGGCTGGGATGTTCGAGAAGTCGAAGGGTTTCAAGCCCAAGGCAAGCCGAGGCGAATCCGTCGAGATGTTCGTGACCGGGCTGGGACATCGCCCCGAGGCGCAAGTCGAAGCATCCGACGACCCCCACGCTCTGGCGCCACCTCGCCCGAAGCCATCTCCGGGATGGGGTCAGTGATCACGGCGCGTCAACTGCGCCTTCGTGCCATGGTTTCTGCGCGAATGCGGCTTTTTCGACTCTGAGATCCGATCTGCAGCCTCCATGGATCATGGCATGGGACTTGCAACGAGTGGGATCCACTTGGAATCCTCATCGGAGCTCCGTCATGCACATTGGTGCCGCTCGTCCAGAACTCGTCAATTCAGCCGCCTCCGCTCGACCAATGAGCGCGGCCAATCCGACCTCGGCCGAAAGCCCGGCCTCTTCGAATGGCAATCCGCCGGAAACCGCGGCATCGACCAGCGTCAGCATCGATGACTTCATGGCGGCCTGGGGAAGTGACGATGCCGCGTTCGACATCGATGGCTCCGGCCATGTCGATGGCACCGACCTGGGTGAGTTCCTGGCGGCCCAATCCGCGGCAGTCGCAGGCGATCAGAATCTTCAGGCCCTCTTGGATGCCTGGGGAACGGCGGATCCCGACTGGGACATCAACAGTGATGGGGTGGTCGACGGGGTGGATCTCGGTCTTCAT
Source organism: uncultured Phycisphaerae bacterium (assembly GCA_913031315.1). Classification (GTDB taxonomy): domain Bacteria; phylum Planctomycetota; class Phycisphaerae; order Phycisphaerales; family SM1A02. The sequence goes on from CAJWFU010000093.1 coordinate 3,862, forward strand.
CTGCAAGGTGTCGGTGCGACTTCTGAAACCGAAGAATCTTCCACCGTCGATCTCACGGTCGAAGGATTCGCTCAGGCCTGGGGCTCCTCGGATCTCGAATACGACCTCAATGCCGACGGAATCGTCGACGGCGCCGATCTCGGCGTCTTCCTCGAACAGAACGAGGGGCAAATCCCCGATACCAACACGATCGATCGCTTCATGTCCGCCTGGGGAAGTGATGACCCGGAGTTCGACTTCAACGGCGATGGAATCGTCGATGGCGTCGATCTCGGGCGTCTGTTGGAAGGTGACGCGGATCCAATCCAGCGGCAGCCCCTCGACGGTGAGGAACGACTCGACCGCGTGGCGGGGAAGCTGGTGGCGGCGACCATGAACCGACTCGACCCCGACGGTGACGGGTTGATTTCAATGGGATCCATCGGACTTCTCGGCCAGAACACCGGCTTTGATTCCGATGGCGACGGCATGATCAACCAGGACGAGTTGCAGGATCTGATCCGAACGCGGCTGGAGCGATTCTCGAATGAAGACGGCATCATTGATGATGCGGGAATCAGAAACTTCGTTGCGAAGTGGGAGCACAACGTCGGTAATGGCGACCCGGTCCAGCAATCGAACCTGCGTCGCGGTTTCGGTCAGTTGAGCAATCAGGTCGATACTGCCACGCTGGCGGCGACCAACCGCGTGGAGAGCACGCTCGCGAGTCTTGGCCAGGCATCGCTTCCTTCCAACATCGGGGACATCCTCGGTCAGCTCTCGCTGCCCGGAACCAGTCCGGAAGCGATTCTGCATCAGTTGCTCGCGAAGAGTCCCATCGGCGCCGTTGAAACGACCGCCTGATCGAATCGGGAGTCATCAGTCCACCACGACAACGGCCCTTCGCTCTGCGAGGGGCCGTTGTCGTGGTGAAGGTCTGATCGGTGTGAGTCAGTCGCCGAGGGTGCCGAGTCTTCGGACGACCTCGTCGATGTTCTCGCGAGTGTTGAAAGCGCTGATGCGGATGAATCCCTCGCCGAGACGGCCGAAACCGAGTCCGGGGGTGACCACCACTCGGGCCTCGTGAAGGATTCGCTCGAAGAACGTCCAACTGTCGTCGCATCCTGGGGATGAGGCCCAGATGAACGGCGCATCCTCGCCGCCATGGGTGGCCCATCCGAGGGAGGCGCAGCCTTCGCGGAGGAGGCGGGCATGCTCCATGTACCGCTCGACCACCGCGGCGGTCTGGATCCGCCCCTCTGGCGAATAGAGGGCGGCAGCGCCACGTTGGACCGGCCAGGAGACGCCATTGGCCCGGGTCGTCCATCGCCGACTCCAGAGACGATGGAGGGGAATTCGCTCGCCTCCGACAGTCCGTCCTTCGAGATCCTTCGGTACGACCGTGTAGCCACATCGAACGCCGGTGAATGCCCCGTGCTTGGAGAAGCTTCGGAATTCGATGGCACAACGTCGGGCCCCGGGAATCTCGAAGATGGTCCGCGGTTTCGCCGGATCTCGGATGAAGTCCGCGTAGGCGGCGTCGTAGAGAATCAGTGCGTCGTGTTCGTTCGCCCAGTCCACCCAGGCCGTGAGTCGGTCTCGATCGATCATCGAGCCGGTGGGGTTGTTGGGGAAGCAGAGATAGACGATGTCCACCGGCTCGGTGGGGGGCTCGGGGATGAAGCCGTTCCCCGCCGTGGCCGGAAGGGTGCGGAGGCCGTGGTACCCCCCGTGCTCGAGCGCCTCCCCGGTTCGCCCCGCCATCACGTTGGTGTCGACGTACACGGGATAGACGGGATCGGGAAGTCCGACCGTGTTGCTCGGGCCGAGGATTTCGAGGAGATGGCCGCAGTCACCTTTGGATCCGTCGCTGACGAAGATCTCGTCATCGTGGATGTCTGCGCCATGGGCGCGAAAATCGGCGGCCGCGATGGCGGAGCGAAGAAACTCGTAGCCGTTGGAAGGGGGATAGCCGCGGAAGGAGTCGATCGATGCGAGTTCGTCCACCGCTTCGTGCATCGCCGCCGCGACCGCGGGCACGATGGGCCCGGGGACGTCACCGATGCCGCATCGGACGATGTCTTCCGCGAACTCCGGGTGCTGCGCCTGGAAGGCGCCCACCCGACGCGCCACTTCCGGAAAGAGATACGCCCCGGCGAGTTTGAGGTAGTGCTCGTTGACGAGGGCCATGATGGATGATCCGGATGGGGCTTCAGGTGATCGGGCGGTGGAGTCGGATGGCGACCGCCGGAGGAATGTTCCCGACCACCAGCTGTCGGTTCCCGCGATGACGCCGCATCAGGGAGCGACCATGGGCATCGATTCGCCTGAGGCCGGCTCGAACCTTCGATCGGGCGAGTGGAGCCTTCATCGCTCGGACGGCCGCGTATTCGAAGTAGACGAGATCTCCATCCGCGTCCAGAAGTTCGAGCATCTGCTTGAAGATGCTGCGGACCAGCGGAGGATCGAAGTTGTTGAATGGAAGCCCGCAGACGATGTGATCGTAGGGACCGTTCAAGTCCGCGGATTCAATGGGACTCTGATGCAGCCGGATCGGAATGTCGGGGCACTTGGAACGAAACGGGGTGAGAAGCCGTTTCTCGATCTGTTCGCAGAAGGTCGGATTGATCTCGACGATGTCGAGTCGATCTCCGGAGCGCAGTTCGTCGAGGATGCGGCGGGTGAAGGGCCCGGTGCCGGGGCCGACCTCGAGTATCCGTCGAGCCCCGTCGCGCTCCCGGATCGTCCGGGTCATCTCCCGGGCGAGAAAACGACCACTCGGGCACAAGGCTCCGGTATTTCGAAAGTTCAGAACCGACTGGGTGATGAAACGAATCATGGATGAATGATCCCGCTCAGGCGATGGAAGGGATGAACGAATCGCCAGTCTTGAGATCACGGCAGAATCGGGCGAAGATCCGTGCGATCGCTTCAAGGTCCGTGCGGCTGGTGGTTTCCACCGTCGTGTGCATGTATCGAATGGGCAGGCTCACCAGTCCGCACGGGATACCCCCGTTGCGGAGGAAGATCGCATCGGTGTCGGTGCCGGAACGCCCCGGTGTGGCGGAACGCTGGATGGTGATCTTCTCCTCGGCCGCTGCGGCCATCAGTCGTTCGACGACCTGGGGCTGGGCGGGGCCACCGACCGCGATCTTCGGGCCACCGGAAAGCTTGAAGTCACCGTGTCGGTTGCGATCGATTCCCGGGGTGTCGGTGGCATGTCCGACGTCGGTGACCAGGGCGACGTCCGGCTTGAGTCCGTCGGCGATCATCGCGGCGCCGTGCAGGCCGACTTCTTCCTGGACGGTGCTCACGGCGACCACGTTGCAGTGGAGATCTGCCTTGTCCGGCGCGAGCCGGAGCAGGGCCTCCGCGGCGGCCCAGGTTCCGATGCGGTTGTCCAGTCCTCGTGCGACGATGATGTCGTCACTGACCAGCATCGATTCGTCGGCGAAGACGCCGGCATCACCGACGTTGAGTTTCTGGGCGGCTTCGTCG
>CAJWFU010000094.1:0-7316 GCA_913031315.1 uncultured Phycisphaerae bacterium
AGTCGTGAGCATCTTCCTTCTCTCGCTGAAGGACGGTCACCAGTTTCTGATCATCCCAACCCCGGGTCTGCTTCATCCCCATGCCCATGACCCGGCCGGTCTCGAGGAACTCATCCAGTTGCCGGATCTCCTCGTGGTGAATCGCACCTTCCACCGCACGGAAACTGTTGAGGTTCTTGATCTCGACGATGGGGGTTCGAAACTCCCGGCCGTCGTGAGTGTCGATCACCAGGTTGATATTGGGCTCGAATCGCATGTGCCCCTTCTGCATCACACCTTCGGTCACGCCGAGAAAACGGCAGATCGACCGCAACTCTCGTGCGAAGACCAGAACATCCTCGGCCCGATCGAAATCCGGTTCGGTCACGATTTCCAGAAGAGGCGTCCCCGCTCGATTCAGATCGACGAGACTGCCGGCGTAATCACCGCCACCCGGAAGTTCATGACTCAGCTTGCCGGTGTCTTCTTCCAGGTGGGCACGAATGATTCCAATCCGCTTGGTACCGCCCCCCCCGATGTCCGGGTCGTCGGAAGCGATGTCGACCGCGCCATCGAAGCAAAGGGGCAGGTCGTACTGGCTGATCTGGTAACCCTTGGGAAGATCCGGATACGAATAGTTCTTCCGATCCCACTTCGCGTGATCCGCGATCGAGCAGCCGAGGGCCATCCCGACCATGGCGGACATCTCGACCGCCCGGCGGTTCATCACCGGCAAGGTGCCCGGAAGTGCGGCCACCAGAGGGTCGACCAGGGTGTTGGGAGGCGCATCCTCGAACTCCGGGCAGGCGGGATTCGCCGCTCGGGTGTACATCTTGGATCGGGTCGAGAGCTCCACATGGATCTCAAGACCGACGATCAGTCGGGTGCGGGCGATATCGTCACGAGTAAGACCGGTGGACATGGCCGGACCATTCTACGATCAGAGCGAGGATGGACCGAGGTCGAACCCTGGTTCCTCCCATTGATTTTCCGAACCGCCTTCAATCGGATTCCCCGATGACCGTCCGTACCCAATCAGTGTTCATCCTTCTGACCCTCCTGATCTCCACCGGAATCGCGCCCGGGACCGTCCGTGGAGCCTCGGATGCGGACCTTCTGTCGCCAGCCCGGCTCTATCACGGGATCGAGCGGCCCATTCCAATGATCCTCGCCCTGAGAGGGACCACCGAGATTCCGGAAGATGGATTTCAGATCGTCCTCCTCGATGGCCAAGGAGCGGTTCTGGACGATGCGGAAGGTATTCAACCCGGTCAGATCGACATCGCCGACATTCTCCCCGTGGCCCTCGATCTGGAACGAGCCGCTCGGGTCCAGGTCATCGCTGGCGGGACTCCGGTCGGGACTCCGGTGGTGATCGAACCCCTCCTCGGACGCCGTCCGGTACGAACCGTTCGGAGCATTCGTCCCGATGGGCGAACGCCCTACACCCGGATCATCGGATTCGGTGACGACCTCATCGATCCCGAGGACGAGTCGGATCGCCGGGCCCTCGAAGCCATGAGAACTTCCCCCGACTGGAATGAAGGCGAACGAACCGTGCTCTCCGGATTCCGAACGTACGTCGATCGGGATGTGGTGATGGAGACTGATTTCGGCGAGATCCGAATTGATCTCGCGCCGGAATTCGCTCCCAATACCGCCTGGAACTTCAGATTCCTCGCCGAACAGGGCTTCTACGAAGACACCACCATCCACCGCATCGTGCACATGGATTCCAGCGGCCGACGCTTCGTCATCCAGGGTGGTGACCCCAGCGCCACCGGCGAGGGTGGCCCGGGCTACGACCTGCCCCTGGAGCGGTCACGACTTCCTCACGACCTGGGCGTGCTTTCCATGGCCCGGGCGGATCATCCCGACAGTGCCGGATCTCAATGGTTCCTCGGACTTTCCCGCGAAGGAACAGCGCGGCTCGATGGCCAATACTGCGCCTTTGGCTGGGCCTCTGATGGAGCCGAGCCGATTGCCCGCATCGCGGACGTCGAAATCGCGGATGCGGGTTCCGGAAGGCCCACTCATCCCCCGAGAGTCGCCCGAATGCGACTTGTTCCGGCCGAACCGATGATCCCCGGGAAACCAAGAACCTCGACTCGTATCGAAACCTGGTGGACCGAGCCGGTCGAAGAGGAACCCGAAGGTCGAAGGCCCCGCTGAATCTTCCGGGAATCAACCCCGATCTCCAGACGGCTCACGAAACGCCCCCGCCACGCAGTGCGTGACGGGGGCGATCATTTCGTCGATTGGGGGGAGAGACTGGCTCAGGCGGTCGCGACGGGCTTGATGCCGCCGGTCATGCGGGGCATTTCGCCGCTCGGGAAACCGTTGCCGTCCTTCTCGACCGCGGCAATCGCCCTGACCACGTCCATGCCTTCGATGACCTTGCCGAACGCGGTGTACTGACCGTCGAGATGCTGACATCCCGCCCGGCTGAGGCAGATGAAGAACTGGCTGCCGGCGCTGTTCGGATCGGCGGAACGCGCCATTGAAAGAACGCCTTCCTCGTGCATGCGATCGTTGAACTCCGCATCGACGTTGTGGCCGGGACCACCGGTGCCGGGCATGCCGCTGGCGCCTTCCTTGGTGTTCGGGCAACCGCCCTGAATCACGAAGTTGTCGAGGATGCGGTGAAATCCGAGCCCGTCATAAAAGCCCTTCTCACCGAGTTCGATCATGTTGAGGACATGGTTGGGGGCGACGTCGTCCCAGAGTTCGACGACGATGGTGCCCTGATCGGTCTCGATGGTGGCGTGCGGATGACTCAAGGAACAGCTCCACTTCAGGTCCCGGGATTCGAGACGGTTTGGACTGGCCGCGGCGATCGCGGCCTTGGATGAAAGAGGGTACGTCGGACGGTGATCGTCGTCGACCTCCCGACCTGATTCCCTCAGTATCCGATGCCCCGGCCTTCGCTCGCACGGCGGGCCATCGTGGGCAGGAGATAGCTCCTGCCTCGATAGTTGGTGATGATTCCGCTGAGCAGAATCGGCGTGGAGACGTCTCGCTGGCGGGCGCTTCGTTCGATGTTTTGGAGCTGAAGACAGGGCAGAAGTACGAGGCTCGGAGTGTCACTCCCCCCCTTTCCCGCCAGAACGAACCGCCAGACGCCGCTCGCAGGATCCCTCGAGAGCCGGCCACGGCGATCCACGAAACGGGTTCCGGTGGGTATGACGCCACCTCGAGGGGCTGGAGCGTCACGGGCGTCCAGGCTTCGAGGAACGGCCCCGATCCTCGCCTCGAGCCGTTTTTCCAACTCGTCTCCGATTCGATCGAGGTCATCATCACCCGGATCGGTACCCCCGGGAGCCGCTGGAGGCGGGTTGTCAGCCGGAGCCGCAGGTTCCAGAACCTTGAGCGGGACGATGAGGTCTGGAAGTAGGAAGTTGTGACCTCGGTAGACGAGAATTCGACCGGTCACCTCGTACGGCCGGGTTTCATCCGATTCCCGCCACGGCTCCGCCTCCTCCAGGCGGGCAAGATCATCGAGCCCTCGACTCGGAAGCAGAATCAACTGACGATCGACCCCTCCGGTCTCCGATTGGTTCGGATGGAACACCTGGACACCGAGGTCGGTATTCCGCCGGATGTTTCCCGAGACCTTCACGAGGATCCCGCCCTCCCGCAGCAGTGGCGGGCGACCCGATCCCTCCATTCCCTCCGGAATGATCACCCGACGTACGGGAGCGACCCCGGTACCGGGGTCCTCCGAGGATGCTGGAGGCTCGAAAGGCGATGCGACCGCCGAAACCCCGATCAGAATCGAGATGGCAGCCGTGATCCGGGAGACAGCAGGGAGATTGAACATGCCGGAATGGTACGGGGTTCCGGCTCGCGGGCGGAAACCCTCTCCAGTCTGGAAAAGCGATCGAAGGACGACACGCTCCGAGCCGATATACTCTCTAACCCCCCGGCCGAGTACCCAAGTGGTCTAAGGGAACGGATTGCAAATCCGTGATTCGTGGGTTCGAATCCCACCTCGGCCTTGTGAACGACGCCCGCCGGCTCCGGCGGGCGTCGTCCATTTTTCAATCAACGGTTGAATTCCCACGAAGCCGCCGGCAACTCGAGATCGCGGCCTCCGCCGAAGATCCGAACCCACCTGGGAAAAAACGAAAACCCGTCGAGGCGTCATTCAGCCAGGGCCATCGCGGTGCCCCACCTCGTGGCGTTCAACCGGTCCAGGCCGCGATCAGTCCGCCGAGATCACCGCCTCCGACCAGATCGTCACCATCAAGGTCCGCACGACACTCGGGACACCGCCCCCAGGCCGCGAGCAGCAGTCCGAGATCGGATGCATTCACCCGTCCATCCCCATCGATATCCCCGATGAGCGTCGAGCCGGACTTGTCGAGCAGCCAGCGAGTGACTTCCAGCGCGAATCGCCCGTCGAAGGGAGGATTGTGTCCTCCACCGGAAACCTTCCAGAGCTCTGCGGTGCCGCCCGGTGCACAACGTTCTCGATAGACGGTGATTTCGGTCTCGGCTCCCGAGATGACGGGGACCAGATCGATCGGATCCGGAGTGGCATCCGGCCGCTCTCCACACTCATTGTCCGCCGCGACCATGACCTGGGTCTCCGACGCGGACGGATAGCAACCACCAGGAAGACAACCACCGCCGAACAGGATGACGGGGTCGATCGAACCATGCACCTGCAGTACGTGCACCGGTGTCTCGAGCACGCACGCGGCGGGATCCGCGAAAGTCGCGGAAGCAAGGGTCGCGATGCCGGCGAACATCCCATCGTGTTCACAGATCATGCGATGGGCCATGAATCCACCATTGGAATGACCCACGATGTGCAGACGATCATCATCGATCGCATACGTCTTCTGAAGCAGATCCAGCAAATCGATGAGGTAACTCGAATCGTCGGGGTTCTGGTTGTAGATGTCACAGCAGGCCGGCGTCGCATTCCAGTATCGCTGCCCTGTGATGTTCCGACGCCCGTCGGGCAGGCAGAGAATGAACCGCTGCTCGTCCACCTGATCCGCGAAACGAAGATAGGCCTCCTCGATCTCTCCCGAGTAGGCGAAGGAGTGCAGGAGGAGAATCAGAGGCAATGGTTCCGATGGATCGCGATCCGTCGGAAGCACGACCCGTACGTTCCCACGGCCGGCATTGACGAACTCCGATTCCTCGGCCACGACATTGCCGGCGAGCGGCAGGACCATGAACAAGATCGCAAGGATGAGCGTCCTGACCCGCGGCGATTCAATCGACATCGTTTGAAATTTCCTGCTTTTTCGGCTGAATGGGTACCGACGGTTGGGGGTCGGATGCTGCGAATTCAGAAAGACCACGCGATGAGCAGAAGACCGAGATCCGCCCCGGTCACGAAGCCATCACCATTCATGTCCTCGACACATCCGGTGCACCGGCCCCAGGCACCGAGGAGAAGCCCGAGGTCTGCTCCATTGACCAGGCCGTCTCCGTTGAAGTCACCTGGAATGCCCGCCACGTCGTATTCGATGATCAGGGCGGGACGCTTCGTCGCATCGAAATACTCGCGACTCGCGATCTTCCGAACCGTCTTGGCTTCCGAGACCGAGGCGGTCATCAACCAGCCGTCATTCTGCTCACCATCGATCCAGGACTGGACGTCGCTCGCCAGACCGGAACCGACGAATTCATATCCCCCATTGCCGTTGATCACCGTCGAACCACTGGCAGTGACGACGAAGTCACCCCCCGGAGTGGACCAGGGCGTGTCGGGATAGAACCGGAAGAACCAGGTCGCATCCCCGATCTCTGCGAACGCTCCGGCGCCGCCGGCGGAATTGGAAGTCGACTCACCCCATTCCGCCTGACAACGATGCAACGAGAAATCGACGCCGGTCGGTGCGGCCGGCGGAGTCTTGGTCACCGTGATCATCACCTTGGCGGAGGAGACCGTGGCTCCAGCCGGGAGACCCGAGACATCGAAGTGCAGGGCCGCTCGGCGGATGTTGTTCGCACCACCCTGATCCGCGATTCGCCCGGCGTAGATCGCACTGCTGGAGCCGGAGGACAGATCCTCTTCAATCGGCCCGAAGAGTGTGTTGTCACGATCGGCGATCACGGTGAGGGTGTCCGCGGCGACGGCGGCCGTCATACCGGTGAAGACCATCAATACGAGTGTCCGAATCACGTCTCAGCTCCGAATTTCAGGCGACGGGGAATGGCTGCGGGGAAATCCGAGCGAGGGCGGTCTTCGAGTCCTTCTGCCCAGCTTCTGCCCAGCCTCTGCCAGCTTCCGAAACAGGTCGGGGAAGCTTGGGAATGGAAGGTATCGGTTCGGCGGGGTCAGGGCGAGACCAAACGGGGTGCTCGGTCCGAAGCGAGCCTCTCAACCCGTCCAGGCCCCCAGTAGCAGGCCAAGATCGGCACCAGTGACGAAACCATCATCATTGAGATCCTCCGGGCACCCTCGGCAGGAACCCCACGCACCAAGGATCAGACCAAGGTCGGCACCGTTGACCTGCCCATCACCATTCACGTCACCGAGCAGCCCGTCGTCCCCGATTTCAACTTCCAGTCGAAGCTCGACCTCGCTGGTCATTTCTCCCGGAACGTCTTCGTCGGTGACCCGGACCACCAGATCGACCGCGTAGGAGCCATCGAGTTTCCCGTCGGTCTGGAAGCCGAAACGGAGGAGCCCGGGACCATCGGGCACCTGATCGCCGAGTCCGTCCCAGATGAAGAATCCATTGCTCAGCCCGGAGACCGAATCAAGATCCAGTCCGGCCTGAAGTTCACTCCAACCGAGGTTGTAGATCTCGGCGTCGATGAAGACCACGCCCATGTCGGCAGCCGTCGTCGTTCCCCGGACGGTCGAAGTCACTTCCTTGCGGCCGTTCCAGGATGGGCGGGACGGCCGAATCGCGGTCCCGCTGGTGATCAGATTCTGGACGCCGAAGGAGACCCCGGGGGATGTCGCATTGACCGAGACGGTCGCCATGAACTCGCCTTCGAGGCCGGCCGCCAACCCGAAGGGCTCGACCACGAAGCTTGGGAGCTGGGGCGCGATGCCGTTTCCGCCGCCGACCACGATGCCATCGCCGGACGCTTCGAATTCAAGAGTCGAAACGTAGCCGAGATCCACCGCATCACGACTGTCCGCCACCAGAAGATTGATCGATGAACTACCGCCACTCACGACCCGACCGAGATCTTCGTCGAGCACGCAGGACATGCGACCCGGAATCGTCCAGTCACTCAGCACCGGGATGTGATCGCTGGCGTCGAAGAGGGCGTCCGCGAGTGAATTCGAGCGTGAGAGCTGGCCCGGATAGTAGGTGTTGTTGCCGTCGTTGGTCGAATCGTTGTAGTGATTGCCGTCG
>CAJWFU010000095.1:0-7309 GCA_913031315.1 uncultured Phycisphaerae bacterium
GTGATCGAACGGACGCTTCGAGCAGTACTGGAAGAAGACGCCCCCGATCTGGAGATCATCGTCGTCGTGAATGCCACCACCGATCGGACGGCGGAAATCGCGCGGGCCCTGGATCCCCGGATCACGGTGATCGAAACCACGACCCCCGGGAAGACCAACGCGCTGAACCTCGGCGAAAAGTCTCTCACGTCGTTTCCCCGGATCTTCCTCGATGCGGACATCGAGCTGAAACCAGGCAGCGTGAGGGCCCTGCTGAATGCGAGTGGGGCTGGCAACGCCATCGTTTCGCCGAAGCCGAGCTTTGATCTGACGAACTGCACCGTGGGCGTTCGATTGTTCATGTACGCGAATCGATTCAACCACTACTTCGGCCGGGGAGCCCCCAATGGAAGTGGATGCTTCGTACTGACCGAGGAGGCTCGGTCGATGTGGGGGGAGTTCCCGGACTTGATCGCCGACGATGGTTTCGTGCATGGGCATTTTCGGCCGGAAGAAGCCGCGACGGTCCCGGATGCCGTCGCGATCGTCGGACCTCCCCGGGATCTCGATTCGATGATCCGAGTTCGAGCCCGGGTGCGAAGAGGCAAGTTCGAACTGGCCAGCCTTCACCCGGAACTCATGGGAAACCACGAGTCACAGGTCGGCGGAGTGCTCACCCGAATGCTGGTTCGACCGTGGACGTGGCCGGCGTTGGCGATCTACATCTGGGTCAAGATTCGGGAGCGGCAGCTCGCCCGGGAGCAGATCAACCGGGGAGAAACCGGCTGGGGACGGGACGAGTCCGCACGGGTGGGCTGAAAACCATTCATTCAGGGGCCGCGGGCCGTCCGGCTTCCGCCATCGGCTTGATTTCGACCGACTTGAATTCCACCGGATGACTCTCCCCTTGAAGGGAGATCCAGCCACGACTCAACATGGCCTCGCCCTGGCGCTGTTGCATCAGTGACTTCGCATCAGGATCACCGGGGTCGAGTTGTGGACGCTGATAACGCATGACCTCTTCGCCGTTGACGTAGTGGACCACTCGATCGTTGCCGAGGACCTCGACCTCCGCCGTGACCCACTGGTCACCGTGCAGGGTCGGGCTCTTTGAATTCGTGCAATGCCGAGTGACGACCGTGCCGTTCATTTCCACGTTGGTTCCCGGGGTGCAGAGATTCGCGGTCGGGCGAACGCCGCTGCCCGGTCCTCCGAGCAGCTGAACCTCGATCGAGACCGGGAACTCCTGGTCCTTTCGCATGGTGGCCGGGTCCTGCCCGTGGATCATGATGCCGCTGTTGCGATACGCCCAGCCCGGACCTCCCGTGCACTGGTTGCCCGTGAAGCGATAGACCACGCGGATCCGGTAGCGGTCGAAGGGCACGGCGTGGTGCAGATGGCCGAAGCGACCGTTGAATCGATCCCAGCCCGCGTAGTCCATGCGAATGACACCGTCCTCGACCTTCACCGTGCCGGATGGATCGACTCCCAGTTCCGAGCCGGTCTCCTTGTAGATCCAGCCCTCCAGATCACGGCCGTTGAACAACGGTCTCCAACCGTCCTTCGCGTTGGCGGTCTTTGCGGTCGACGGGGCCGCCGCAGGTGGGTCGGCCACCGGCGGATCATCGATCGGGGCGGCCCCGATCAGGACCGTCGCTGCCAACAGCGAGATCAGAAGGCGGGATCGGGCCGACCGGTCGAAGCGGTCACGCAGGGCAGGGTCTCGGTGCATGCCACAATGCTACCGGGTCATCCGCGATTCAAGGTTCTGGCCCGGAATCGCTCGACTCATGATCCACGTCCGGCGTCGGCATGGCCGCATCGACGCCCTTTCGCCACTCATGCAACGCGGATCGAAGTCGTTCCGCGACCTCGGGATGAGTCGCCGCAAGATCCGTCGATTCACCGGGATCACGCCCCAGGTCGAACAACTCGATCTTCCCGTCCTCGAACCACTCGATGAGTTTCCAGTCTCCGTCTCGAATCGCGCCCGAGGGTGCTCCGCCCTGATTTCCGTAGTGCGGATAGTGCCAATGCAGCCGCCGGGATGCGGAAATCCGATCCGGTTCCCGAAGCACCGGCACGATCGAACGGCCGTCGAGAATTCGATCCGTCACCGCCGCGACCCCGCACAAGTCGAGAATGGTCGGAAGTAGATCATGGCTGACGATCGGGACCTCCGTCACCGTACCCGCCGTCGTCACGTCCGGAACCGCCATCAGGCACGGTTCACGAATGCCTCCCTCGTAGAGCCAGCCCTTGCCTGCCCGCCACGGAAGATTGCTCGTCGGATGCCCCTCGCTGGTCGAGAGACCACCATTGTCGCTGAAGAAGATCACGATGGTCTCCTCGGCGATTCCCGCCTCGTCCACGGCGTCCAGCACGACGCCGATCGCGGAATCCATCGATTCGACCATGGCGGCATAGACCGCATGGTCCTGCACCAACCGAACCTTCCGGTCACGCTCGCGCCCCCAGATCGGTCCGGACCCGAGGCCGGCCTTTCGAGCCTGGTACTTCGCGATCAAATCCGCCGGCGCCATCAACGGGGTGTGGACGCTGTAGAACGAAAGCATCGCGAAGAAGGGTTTTTCTTCATCGGCCTTGATGAATGACGCCGTCTCTCTTGCAAGCCGAGCCGGAAGATGCTCGCCCGCCGGACCGTCTTCCAGTCGTGGGTTTCCGAACGGGGAGAAGTACCGATCACCGCCGTACGGTCCTCCGCTCGTCCAGCCGCCGAAATTCAGATCGAACCCTTGATTCTCCGGCCAGAACCCTTCCGGCCCGAGATGCCATTTGCCCGCGAAGAAGGTGCGATATCCGACGTCCCGAAGTTCCTCGGCGATCGTTCGTTCTTCGAGCGGCAGCCCGCATTCATACGGTGCGGGGAGAAGCCTTCCGGACCGGCGGCCGCAGAAATAATCGGTGGTTCGGAGTCGAGCGGGATGGCGCCCGGTCATCACGCTCGCTCGCGTCGGACTGCACACCGGAGCCGCGGCGTAGGCTTGTGTGAATCGGAGACCACGAGATGCCAGCCGCTCCAGCTGGGGTGTGTCATGGAAGGTCTCGGGGTTGTTGGGGGCGATGTCCGACCACCCGAGATCATCGGCGAGGATCAGGATCACGTTGGGTTGATCGGTCGCCCTCGATTCAGACCATGCCGACGGCGTGGCGACCAGCATGCTGGCCCCGACGAGGCTGGATATCGCGAGTTCGCAGACTGGCATGGATCCTCCCGACGATCCACGACGCTTCCCAACGATCCCTCGAGATCGATCCCCCCATTCAACGAGGCAAAAGGACATCGCCCCCAGCCATTGTTGGACTTGGCAGGGGGCGATGAGGGAAAAGGTGGAGTTGTCGTCGGCTTTCCGACACCCGCAATGTAACAGAGCACGATCGAGCAACGGCAAACGAAATCAGGAACTTTGCCGTTTTTGAAAGAACACGCAAGCAAGCACTTGCGCAAGTGTCTTATTGGCAGCAACTTGAACGACTTGGCCATCTTGATCTCCCACGCGTGACATCGTGCCAACCCCTTACCATGCCCACGTGCCTCTTCGCGAACGCCACATCCAACCCGAACTGATGGACGATCCCTCGCTTCCCGAGGCCGATCATGATGCCGCACTCGACGGGCTGGCAAGGCTGAATGCCTGGTCGTTCGCCGATCGGACCTTCCGAAAGCCGATTCTCGCCCTGAATTCCCGTCGCGAGGATCAATCCAAGCCGCTGGTGATTCTCGATCTGGCCACCGGCAGTGGTGACCTCGTGGTGCGGCTTGGCCGCTGGCTTCGAGCCCGAGGCATCCCGGTTCATTGGAAGGCGGTGGACATCAGTGAACACGCCCTCGACCGATGCCGCGATCGAAGCCGGGCCTGTGACCTCGAAATCGAAACCCATCGTCTCGATGCGATCCGAGATCCGCTCCCTCCGGCCGACATCGCCCTCTGCAGTCTGTTCCTGCACCACCTTGAATCGGCGGAGGTGACGACCGTGCTCACTCGTCTCGCCGAGTGTGCGAAACACGGCGGAATCATCTCCGATCTCCGCCGCTCGACCACCGGGCTTTTCCTCGCCTCGTTCGCCGGTCGACTCGCCACCCGCTCGCCGGTGGTCCATTTCGACGCCCCCACTTCGGTCCGGGCCGCGTTCACGACCTCGGAACTGGACCATCTGGCCACCGACGCCGGGCTTCCCGCGAAGAAGGTCGAACGTATCTTCCCGCAGCGCCAGCGACTCACGTGGCAGACCGGGGAACCGACTCCATGACCGGCGACCGAAATCACGACGTGGATGTCGCGGTGATCGGTGGCGGCCCCGCGGGTGCGACCGTGGCGGCGATGCTCGCCACCCGGGGTCACCGCGTCGTGATGTTCGACCGGGACGAATTCCCCCGGCCCAAGGTCTGCGGTTGTTGCCTTGCCGATCGAGGGGTGGCGGTCCTCCGCGATCTTGGACTCCAGTCGTTGATCGAGCGAGGACTCACGCTCGCCGAGGTGGAACTCGGGGCCGGTGGACGACATCTCCGACTTCCCTTTCCCGGATCCATCGTGGTTTCCCGCGAAGACCTCGACACCACCCTGGTCGAGCACGCCCGGGCGGCCGGGGCCACGGTGCGAACTCGAACTCGGGCGGTGGTCGACTCGGACCGGACCGTCCGAACCCGTGACCTGGAAGACGGAGTGGAAAACGCCGTCCGGGCCAGATTCATCGTGGCCGCCGACGGGCTTGACGGACGCGCTCTCGAAGCCCTCCCTCACTTCTCCTGGAGAGTTTCCGGTGGAAGTCGATTCGGAGCCGGCGTGACCATTCCCGCGTCCCAGGTTCCCGCCGAAGCCCCACCACCCGGAAGACTGGACATGCTGGCCCATCGCGCCGGATACCTCGGGGTCGTTCGCCTGCCGGGGGGCGGACTCGACCTCGCTGCCGCCTTCGACAACCGTTCCATTCGTGCCCTCGGGGGTCCGGCGGCGGCGGCGGCTTCGATCCTGCACGCTCAAGACCGACCCTCACTCGCCGCCGTGGCCAGCCGCCTGAAATGGCGAGGAACCCCACGTCTCACTCGCCGACGCCGAGTGGCCGACGATCGAATCGCCTGCGTGGGAGATGCCGCGGGATACGTGGAGCCCTTCACCGGCGAAGGCATGTCCTGGGCTTTGGGAACCGCAACCGTGCTGGCGGAAACGATCGACCAGGCGATCGCGGACAACGGAAGCCTCTTGGACTGGCGCCGGCGACACTCCAGACTCGTCGGCCGTGATCGACTTCGATGCCGACTCGTCGCCCAGGCCGTGCGGACTCCCGGCCTCGCCCATGCCGCCATTCGAGTGGCGTCCGTGGCGCCATTCATTCGCAGACGCCTCGCGGACGCTGCCAGTGGTGGCCGAACGTCACCCGGCGACCTGATCGGAGGGCGATCATGAACCATCCCGTCGTCGGTCCGATCGCCACCGCCCTGCCGACTCCCAGTCTGGACCGAGCGCGATCATTCGAAATCGCGGATCTCCTGTCTCCCGACGACGTGTCCCGTCCCCTCCTTCAACGCTTGCACGACAAGACCGGGATCGACACCCGCCGGGTTTCGGTGATCGAACCCGACGGATCGATTCCGCTGTACGGCATCGCCGCGCCGGGAGAACCCTCCACGCCGAGAGTGCCGGGGACCGGCGAACGCATGAGAGCCTACGAGCAGGGCGCCGGCCCGCTCGCCAACCGCGCGGCCGCGGGTGCCCTCGAACGCTCCGGAACCCCGGCGGCCTCGATCACCCACGTGGTGACCGCCAGTTGCACGGGCTTCGGTGCCCCGGGCATCGATCTGGGCATCATCGACGCGCTGGGACTGCCGAGTTCGACCCGACGAACCCATGTGGGTTTCATGGGATGCCACGCCGCGGTCAACGCGTTGGCAGTCGCCCGAGGATTCGCGTCCGAGTCGGCGGAAAACCGCGTGCTGGTCACCTGCGTCGAGATCTCCACCGTGCATTTCCATCATGCCCGCCGACTTGACCGCCTGATCTCCAACATCCTGTTCGCCGATGGCGCCGCGTCGACCGTGGTGACCATGAATCCGGCGGTTCCCGCATCGACCGCTCACCTGGCCGCAACCTCCGCCAGAATCATTCCCGATTCCCGCGACGCCATGGCCTGGGAGATCGGAGACCACGGCTTCGAGATGACCCTCGCGGCCGAAGTGCCCACGCTGATCGCCGCCGCGATCCGCGAATGGGTCGACGAGACTCTGGCCGAGCACGGACTTGATCGCACCGCCATCGGTGGCTGGGCGATCCACCCCGGCGGCCCCAAGGTGATCGATGCCGTGTCCGACGCCCTCGAGCTACCGGCCGGTGCCGATGCGATCAGCCGCGCCGTGCTCCGCGACTGCGGAAACATGAGCAGCGCCACCCTCCTGCACATCCTCGAACGCTTCCAGCTCGAGGACGTCCCCCGGCCGTGGGTCGGCCTGGCGTTCGGTCCGGGCCTCGCCGGCGAACTCATCCTCATTCGCTGAGTCAAGTCCGCACGTCGGACTTTCACGAAGATTCACGGCACTCCCGCGGATCGGTTTTTTCATGAAAACCAGCGTGAAGTCGTACGGACGAGGATGAATCGTCCTCTTCAAGTCGTAGTCGGCATAGAAAACCCGATTCGTCAACGAAGGGAACACCCCATGCAACTTACCGAATGACACCAGGACACCGACGCCCTTCCGGGCTCCATGCATCAGCCTCGATCGGCTGATGACGTTCACGACTTCAACCCACGAGACCACGAGGTCCCGTCTCCAACGCGTTGCGAAACGACGAGGCGTCCACGCTGTGACTGCGCCCGCACGATTGCACCTCGAATCCTGAATCACACTCCAACCAAGAATGGAATTCACCCGCCATGCAACACAACACACACTCCTGGAGCTGGGCGATCTGCCTCTCCTTCACCACGGTCCTGAGCTGGGTCATCCCCTTCGAATGCCTGCGCGGCTCCACCGCGGTCGCGGCTCCGGTGCCGATTCCGATCGCCGCCGACGACCGAGGGGACAGACCGCCTCCGCAAATGACGCAATGGATCCCTCGAGGCGCGAGGCAATTGGCGGAGTCGGCCTGGCACCCAGTGATGGATCTCCTTGGGTCTGAACGCAGCTACGACTTATCCACGATGGGCGAACTCGTCCTCGACTACGAAATCGACCGCGACAATCCGCTGCACCACGGCTGGTTTATCGAGGGCACCTGGGGCCTAGTCCCGATCGTGGTCCAGATCCTCCAATGGAACGATTTCACCACCGAAGCGCACATGGAATTCAACGGCATGGGCACCACGCCCAACGAGG
>CAJWFU010000096.1:0-7300 GCA_913031315.1 uncultured Phycisphaerae bacterium
GACTTCTTCGCCGACCTTGACCACGTCCTGAGGGTTCTCGACCTTCTGGTCGGAGAGTTCCGAGATGTGGAGCAGGCCTTCGAGGTTGTCTTCGAGTTCGACGAAGACACCGAAGTTGGTGATCTTCGTGACCGTGCCCTTGACGATCATGCCGGGGCGGTACGCCGTCGGAATCGCTTCGATCCACGGATCTTCGGAGAGCTGCTTGAGGCCGAGGCCGACGCGCTGCTTCTCCTGATCGACTTCGATGACCACGCAGCGGACGGTTTCGCCCTTCTGGAAGACTTCGTTCGGGTGGGCCACCTTCTTGGTCCACGAGATGTCGGAGACGTGGAGCAGACCGTCGATGCCGGGCTCGATCTCGATGAACGCACCGTAGTTGGCGAGGTTGCGGACCTTGCCGTCGATGATGGTTCCCGGGGGGTACTTCTCGGCGACGAGTTCCCAGGGGTTGACTTCGGTCTGCTTCATGCCGAGCGAGATCTCGAGCTTCTCCTTGTCGATGTCCAACACCACGACTTCGACCTCGTCTCCCACCTGCACGCATTCGCTGGGGTGGTTGATTCGTCGAGTCCAGGACATTTCGGAGATGTGCACGAGGCCTTCGATTCCCTCGTCGATGCGGACGAAGGCGCCGTAGGTCATCAGGTTGACCACGGATCCCGTCACGCGGCAGCCGATCGGGTACTTCTGCTCGATCTCTTCCCACGGGCTGGCTTCGAGCTGCTTGAGTCCGAGGGCGATCTTTTCCTTCTCGCGATCGATGTTGAGGATCTTGACTTCGATCTCCTGGCCGATGCGAACCATCTCGGACGGGTGGTTGACCCGGCCCCAGCTCATGTCGGTGATGTGGAGAAGGCCGTCGATGCCACCGAGGTCGATGAAGGCGCCGAAGTCCGCGATGTTGGTCACGCGGCCCTTGACGACGTCGCTCTCGGTGATCGTGCCGAGCAGTGTTCGCTTGGCTTCTTCGCGTTCCTCTTCAACCAGCTTTCGGCGGCTGATGACGATGTTGCGACGTTCCTCGTCGATCTTGAGGATGACGGCGCGAACCGTTCGCCCGATGAATTCGCCGATGTCGCTGGGACGTCGGATGTCGACCTGGCTGGCGGGGAGGAAGACGGGGACGCCGATGTCGATCAGCAGGCCACCCTTGATCTTCCGCATGCACTTGCCCTCGACCACGTCGCCTTCGGCGCGGGTGCGGAGGATCTGTTCCCAACCGCGAATGCGATCGGCCTTCCGCTTGGAAAGCACGACCGAGCCGCTTTCGTCTTCGGTGTTCTCGAGGAGAACCTCGACTTCATCTCCGGGCTGGAGGTCGGCCGCGGCTTCATCGAATTCCTGCTTGTCGACGAGGCCTTCACTCTTGAGACCCACATCGATGACGACGAAGTCACCGGCGAAGCCGATGACCTTGCCCTTGAGGATCGTGCCGGCGGAAAACGAATCCATGTCGTCGCCAAGCAGAGAGTCCATGTCGCCGTCGGCGACGGAGTCTCCCAAGGCGCCGCGGAGCATGGTTTCGGCCTCGGACTCGTCGAGTCCAAGGTCTTCGATCAGGTTGTAGTCGACCATATGATTTTTCGGGAAGGATCCTGACCGTTTCGACGAGGCGTCGAGCGGTCGATCCGGAGACGACAAGGAACCCGGGGCCGGCACACGCCGGCAATCACCCGTTCGCCCAGCAGGTCCCATCCACCGGGGCGAATCGGCGAGTATACGGGTTCCGGCGCTCAGGCCAAGCCCGGATGGCCTGATCCGTATACTCGCGTACTCATGCCGGACTCTCTCAAGCCATCCAATCGCCGAAGTCGCTGGGCTGCCTTCGGTCCCGGATTGCTGTTCGCGGGGGCCGCCATCGGGGTCTCTCATCTCGTCCAGAGCACCCGAGGGGGCGCTGAATTCGGCATGTCAGCGGCTCTGGTGGTCGTGGTGAGCTGCCTGATCAAGTGGCCGGCATTCCGATTCGGCCCTCTCTACGCCTCTGCGACCGGTAATTCCCTGCTGGATGGCTATCGACGTCAAGGTCGGGGGACTCTGGTGATCTTCGGGCTGGTGACGCTTGCCGTCTGTTTCACCACCCTGGCCGCGGTCACGGTGGTCACGGCGGGACTCCTTCTGAATCTTCTTCCGGGGCTCAAGACCTGGGTCGGATCGCTCGGCCTACCCGGCGAAGGTGGTTTGGATGTGATCTGGGTCTCTGGCGGGCTGCTGGGGCTCGTCGGTCTGGGGCTCCTTACGGGTGGTTATCGGCTCCTTGAGCGGGTGATGAAGGTCGTGATGCCGGTTCTGGCCCTATGTACCGTTGTTTCAGCGGGGCTTGCCATTTCCAGAATCGCCCCGGAGAGCTGGACCGCGATGCCTCCGGTGGAGGAGTCATCGGCCCGATCACTGCTGGCCGCGATCATCGGCTGGATGCCCGCCCCGATCGATATCGCGGTCTGGAGTTCGCTCTGGACCCTCGCGAAGGTTCGCTCGACCGGGCGGCGAAGTTCCGTTCGTTCAGTGGTTCTGGATTTCGATGCCGGCTACCTCTCGACTCTGGTCCTGGCCGTGGGATTCGTGATCCTCGGGGCTTCGGTGATGCATGGCTCGGGAATCGAGTTTTCCAATCAGGCCCCGGAGTTCGGGCGGCAGATCGTGGACTTGTACGCGGCTCAGTTGGGAGAATGGACCCGACCGATGATCGCGGTCGCCGCCTTCCTCGCGATGCTGTCCACCACCGTCACGGTCGCGGATGGTTTCCCCCGGGCCACCGCCGCCCTCGTGGCATCGTTCTTCGGGCCGGTCCGACCGACCCGAGAGACTCGGGTCGATGGCATGATTCCAAGAATCATGCAGGAAGTGATCGATCGTTCTCTGACGTCGGAGCCCGACGGGGAGAACGAACCGGCCCCGGGAGCGGGTTCTGAAAGCGAGCGAGGGTCCGAAGGCGGGATTCTCGCCTACTGGATCTCCTTCCTTGGAATTGCCGCTGGCGCCATCTGGATCCTGGTCAAGGTCGTCCCGGCGGACTTCAAGCGTTTGATCGACCTGGTCACCATCACGTCGTTTCTGGTCGCGCCGGTCCTGGTGCTCTTCAACCACCTCTGCGTCACCGGTCGGGAGATGCCGATCTCGCTTCGCCCGAATGTCGTGTGGAGAGCATGGTCGTGGGTGTGTTTCGCCGCCACCCTCGGACTGGCACTCGTCTACGTGACGTTGCTGTTGGTCGACTGACCCGCGGCAGCCTCCCGCCGGCGAAGAATCACGAAGCCGATCGCCCCCAGTACGTTCAGGGCGAAGCTGACCGCGTACACCATTCCAGGATGCCCCTCCGCCGCGAAACTGGTGTAGATCGAGACTCCGAGGAACGGCGCCACCAGGCCTCGCATGCCGGTCAGGGTCACGTGGACACTCATGTACTGGGCATCACGTTGGGGAGGCGCGAAGTGCTGGTGGCCGAGATTCCAGGCCAGCATGCCTCCGGCAAATCCCACGCCCAGCATTCCGGACGCGATCAGAACCAGGGACAGGAGCTGGAATTCCACCGCGACGAAGAAAAGGGCGCTGGCGATGACGAACGTCCAGGAGTGAATCGCCCGGAATGAGATGACATGCATCGAGCCGAGTAACTTCGCCCAGATCGGAATCGCAAAGGGCATCACCACGAGTGGAATCACGGAGGTGGCGAGAATCCCGGTGCTGTAAGAGGTGTCGAACTGTTCTTCGAGCACGATCGCCAGAGTCGGCATGATCATCAGGTTGCCGAAGCCGAAGAGCATCATGCAGCCCATGTAACTGGCATATCTCCGGTCATCAACGAGGACCTTGAGAACGGAAAACGGGTTCGATCCGGGGCGATCAGAACGAGCACCGGCGCGTTCGGAGCGGGCGAGTCGGCTCTGACCTCGAAGGCGGACTCGGCCGTAGAGAATCAGCCCCACGACGCCGAATCCCGCGATGATCGGGAAGATGTAGGACCCCGAGGCG
This sequence comes from uncultured Phycisphaerae bacterium, assembly GCA_913031315.1. Taxonomy (GTDB): domain Bacteria; phylum Planctomycetota; class Phycisphaerae; order Phycisphaerales; family SM1A02. The sequence continues at coordinate 3,976 of CAJWFU010000096.1, forward strand.
ATGGAACGATCGAAGGCTGCGCCGATCGCGAATCCGGTGGCAGCCATCACGAGGACCTGGACCGTCGCGATGCGACCGGTGATCACCGTCCGGTCCGCATCCGGATAGTTGGCCCGCCAGACCGTGGTGCGAATCGTGACCACGCCGCTCCAGAAGACCCATCCCAGCACCACCAGGCCGACGAGCATCCAGGCTCCGGCCGCGGTTCGTGGCACCAGGGACATCGCGGCCACACACATGGTGGTGGCGATCATCAGGCCGGTCAGAAAGGAGACCTTCGGACGGCCGTTGGCGAGGGATGCCCAGAAGCCGCTGGTGAGGTTTCCGATCGCGGTGGAGGCGGCAATGCAGGCCACGGCGAAGTTCAGGGACTTGTCTGAAAGGTCCGGAAGTCCCTCGAACGTCTTCCTGAGGACCACGCCCATCGTTCCGCCCTGGATTCCGCCCAGCATGACCGGGAGGAAAGCCCACGCCATCAACTCCCGCGCGTAGTTCCTGCGAAGCATCGGAGGCAGCGCGCGAGGGTGAAAACTCGACACGAAGGTGGCGAGCAATTTGAACGGGATGGTGGCTGGCTTCAATGGTGACACGTGAGTGGGGTTTCGAAGGATCAGTGTCTCACGAGTCGTGATTGCGACCAGAACCTCGGTAATGGAGTCTCTTGCCGATGCCATCAGGCATCAAAAAGAACACGAGGCCCCTGGCGAGGGACCCCGTGGTCGATTCGTTCTGGGGAGCGGTGAAGACGGAAGGCCCACCTTCAAGTCCCGCCTGCAAGCCCCGCCTGCAAGTTCTGGATCACTGCGAGGGCTGGCCGCTCGTCGAGATGATGTCGTACGGGCTCAGACGGCTCGGTCGATCCCAGAGGAACATGCGTCCGAGGTCACCCCACAACATGCGATCGTTCTGGTTCGAAATGACCGCGATGTTGCGATCGATGTCGACGTCTCGCTCGGTCACACCCACCAGGTGGGGGGTGAGGTCGCTGGTGATGGCGTCGAAGCTCACGTCGCTCGGGTCCGGCGAAGAACACCCGCCGAGCGTCAGCAGAGAGGCGGCGGCGGTCACGGAGGCGGCTCGGATGATGGAACGGCTGGTCATGTCTTGAATCCTGAGGATCAAACGACGGAGTCACGATCCCGGTCGGGATGCGGTTCGGATGCGAATGGTGACAGCAACCCGGATCGCTGTCAAACGGTTTGGTTTCGAGTGGAGGGTCGGTCGCTGCGGCAATTCGTGCGACGGGGGTTCCAGGTTCCCGGCTGCATCTGATTTCCCCGAACCGCGAACCGGAGGTAGAGTTGTTCTGACGACCGGACGACCCCCCTGACGGGCCGTGACGGAACTCCATGCCTCGAGCCGATGCGAACCCCTCGGGGTCGTACGACCTGCGGCGATGACCAAGCCTCACGGGTCCGGTTTCGGCCGGTCTGGAGTGGAAGGTCGGGTCCGATGGGCGGCGAACCCACCTCACACGCGGGGTTCGAGCCTCGAGTTCTCGTTCAGTCGGGGCAAGTCCTCGACCCGTCGATCTCGTGCGAAAGCCGATGTTCGACGGCGGACCCGCCGGGGGGGACGTTCGGTCGTCTGGTTCACACCCCTCTGCAGCCCTCAGATTCCTTCCGAAACCGCTTGGCGGTAGCGGGAGGCGACGTTCTCCAGAGAATCCGGGATCACTCGCACGCCTGCGACCGCGGTCATGAAGTTGAGATCGCCCGACCAGCGGGGGACGACGTGCCCGTGAAGATGCTGCGGAAGGCCCGCGCCGGCCGCATCTCCTTGATTGATGCCCAGATTGACGCCGTGGGGCTCGAAGGTTCGCTCCACCAGATCGGTGGCGATTTCCATCAAATTCCAGAAGGCGCGTCGTTGATCCGGCGTGTGATCCAGAAGGCGAGGCCTGGCTTCTCCCAGGGCGACCAGCAGATGACCGTTGGAATAAGGGAACCGGTTGAGCATCAGCAGGCCGGTTTCGTCCCGGTGGACCACGAGGGACGCCTCGTCGAGCTCCGGGTGCTCCCAGGCATGGGTGATGAAGTCCTCCAGAAGGGGGGCCTGGTCCCCGAGTTCCTTCCGTTTTCGGTCCAGATCGCGGAGATAAGCCATTCGCCACGGAGCCCAGAGATCGTCGTGCATGATGTCTCGTGTCGGGAGGAGGGAAGTCTGCGGATCGTGAAGACCGCGTTGAGGGTTCCAATCGTACGATGAGCACATGGAGCCCACGAAGATTCTCGTCGCGATGAGTGGAGGAGTCGATTCTTCGGTCGCTGCGGCCCTGCTGCGGGAGGCCGGCCACGACGTGGTCGGTGTCTTCATGCGGCTCGGTTCTCCCGGTGATTCTCTCGAAGAACTGATCCCGGGAGAGTCCTGCGACACGACAAAGGTTCGGATCGGCAAGCAGGGATGTTGCTCGGTCGGTGATGCGGAGGACGCCCGGCTGGTGGCCGCCCGACTCGAGGTTCCGTTCTACGTGGTCAACTTCAAGAAGGAGTTCGGTCGGATCATCGATCACTTCGTCTCAGAGTACGACGCGGGGCGAACCCCGAATCCCTGCGTGCGTTGCAACGACTGGCTCAAGTTCGGTCGTCTCCACGAATACGCCCGTCAGATCGGGGCGACCCATGTCGCCAGTGGGCATTACGCGCGGGTCGAGACCGACGACGCGACGGGGAACCAACGGCTGCTTCGCGGCGTCGATCACGGCAAGGATCAGTCCTACGTCCTCTTCGGAACGCCGTCGGATCGCCTGGGGGAAATGATGCTTCCCGTGGGGGGGCTTCCGAAGTCCCGGGTGCGGGAGCTGGCGGAGGAGTTCGATCTGCCCGTGTTCGACAAGCCGGATTCCCAGGAGATCTGCTTCGTCCCGAACGACGACTACGCGGGCCTCGTCGCCCGGAAGAGTTCAACCGGCGTCTCCCCCGGAGCGATCGTGGATGGCGAGGGAGAGATCATCGGCGAGCATCCGGGACATCAGCATTTCACGATCGGGCAGCGTCGGAAGATCGGGATGGCTTTCGGCCGTCCGATCTACGTGGTCGCGAAGGATCCCGTCGCCAACACCATCACGGTGGGGGATCGGGAGGAGTTGCTTTCGAACGGCTGCCTCGCAAGCCAGACGAACTGGCTCGTTGATCCGCCGATCGAGGCCCGGGATTGCGCCGTGCGAATTCGATACAACTCCGAGCCGGTACCTGCGACCGCAAGGATGGTCGGGGACGACCGGCTCGAGGTCCGCTTCGCGTCCCCGCAGTTGTCGGTCGCGCCCGGACAGGCGGTGGTCTGTTACGACGGCGACCTGGTCCTCGGCGGCGGCTGGATCGACGCC